>JACQTN010000150.1 GCA_016210785.1 Armatimonadota bacterium | reverse complement strand
GGCGCGGGACGCCGCCGACGGTGAAAGGAAACGCGACGAGCACGGTGTCCCCTCGCCGGAGTTCAATCATCGTTGTAGATATCGAGGGCAGGATCGTCCCAGACGTACGCGAGGGCGCGCTCCTGAAGCCTCAATCCCTCGGCACTGATCCAGGGGTTGGTGATGTCCGTCAGTTCTTGATCGATCAGGTCTTCGACGACCTCGCCCATTGGACGATTCTTGCGGGCTGCCAGAATCCGCAGCCGTTGATGGGCTTCTTCGGAAATGTAGACCACCTTGGCCTTTGGCACCACTGTAAGCCTCCCGTAGACAGTCGGAACCGCACCCCATATACATCATATACCATAGATACGACAGATACGACATCCGCAGGACATGGAGCGTTGGCCCTGCCATGGACCAGATGGGTAGCAGCTTCCGGGAGGCGACGAATCCGCGGGACAATTGGGGGGGCGGGGAGTCTTTACCTGTTCTCCCCGGCCACCCCTTCTGCTGTTTCCTCGATCAACTGATCGACTACGGCCTTCAGATCGCCCGTGCGCCGGTACGTGGCGAGCTGCCGGTCGGCGCTGGAGCCCTCCTCCAGGATGCGGTAGGCGTACTCCACCTCCCGCCGGCTGCCCAGCTCATCCACCACGTCGGCGATGAACCACTCGATCAACTCGCGGATGAGGTCCCGGGCGGGCAGTTCCTGCTGCTTGCCGAAATCGATCAGCCTGCCGTCCAGGCCGTACCGCACGGCGCGCCACTTGTTCTCCTCGATCAGATCGGTCGGGTAGACGCGGAAGGTCATGTTGTCGCGCCGCAGCTTCCAGCACTTGGCCACGATGGCCTGGAAGATGGCCGCCACGCACACCGCCTCGTCCACGCGCGTACAGACGTCGCAGATGCGGAACTCCAGCGTGGGGTAGTTCCAGTTGGGCCGCGCGTCCCACCAGATCTTCGTGCCGTCGGGGATGGAGCTCGTCCGCACCAGCGTGTCGACCAGGTAGGAGAAGTCGGCCCACGACTGGAAGATGCGCGGGATGCCGGTCCGCGGGAAGTTGCGGAAGACGACGCTGCGGTAGGATTTCAGGCCGGTGTCCCGCCCGATCCAGAATGGCGAACTGGTGGACAGGCACAGCACGTGAGGGAGAAGATAGCGGCAGACATTCATGGCGTCAATCAGGAAATCCCGGTCCTCGATGCCGATGTGCACGTGCGTGCCGAAGATCAACAGCTGGTCGGCCAGGGCTTGCATGTCCTTCTTGACGCCCAGGTAGCGCTCGAACGGCGTGATCTCCTGGGTGAGCCAGGAGGAGAAGGGATGGGTCCCCGCCGCGGCGATCTTCAGGCCGTTCTTCGCCGCCAGCTCCATAACCGCCCGGCGCAGCCGCACCAGTTCGGCCTTCGCCTCCGCCGGCGTCTGGCAGGCCGTGGTCCCCACCTCGACGATCGACTGGTGCAGCTCCGGCTTAACCTGCTCCCGGAGCAGCATCCGGCCTTCCTCAAGGATCTCCGTGATGTACGAGCGCAGCTCGCGCGTCACCGGGTCGATGATCTGATACTCTTCCTCGATCCCGATGGTCAGCGACGGGGCCATCATGGCGCGTCTCCTCTCGCACTCCGCCCGTCACACGGGGCTAAGCAGCCGTCTCATAGGTGCTTGATTCATGCGCAGGGCCGGCTTGGCCGAGCCCGAGCATCACCGGTATTTCGGTACCCGCACCGTCGCGGGTGCGCTGTGAGTACGGCGAGCGCGGTTGAACGGATCAGCTTGCACCGAGTCGAACGTGCCGGTGGTGGGGAGGGCAAGACCCTCCCCGCGTCGGACACTTGGAGAAGGGTGGAGTGGCGAAAAGCCACCTCCACCCAACCTTACACTACCGCCGCGTCTCCACCACAAACGTCGGCACGGTGGAGCCGCCCCCGGCGGTGACGTTCAGCAGCGCCTCCGTGGAGAGGCGGGTCAGGCAGCCGTCCACGTGGGTGCCGTGGAAGGCGAACGGGTCGGTGTCCAGCATCCGGTCCATCATCTCAAGGCGGCCGTCGACCAGGCTCGGGTAGGGCTCGCTGGGAAGCGTGACCCGCTCCTGCACGATCGCCGGCTCAACCAGCGCCGACCGAACCGCCCGCTCCCAGGCCTGCGCGCCGGTCTGCCAGCCGAGCACGACGCCTTTGCCACCGTACTCATCGTTGGGCTTGAGCACAAGCTGCTCGCGGTGCTTGAGGATGAACGGGACCAGGTCCACGGTCCGGCTCCGGTAGCGGGTGCGGCGTTCCTCGACGCGGCGGGTCCAGGGGATGTGCGCCTCGATGGCTGCGCGCTCGGCGGCGGTGAAGAGGCCGGCATTGCGCGCATCGCTCAGCACGGCCAGGCTCGCCTTCTTGTGCAGGATCTTGCAGCGGAAGGGGTTGACCATGCACACGGCGCCGTCTCGCACCGCACGCACCACGGGGTGATCCACCCCGCCGCGCCCGATCAGCTCGCTGATGAGCACCCGCTTGTAGATCAGGGTGATGACGAAGTCCCCGGCCACCAACCGGCCGTGCCGGTACTCCACCTCCCGGGGGTCGGCGATGACGCACTCCAGGCCCTGGGAGTGGAAGTACTGCTCGAACAGCACAAACTCGCTGTACGTAGGCACCTCGCGCCAGTCCAGAATCGCGATGCGGGGTGGGTCGCCACGCCCGGCCCACTGCCGGTAGGCGTCGAGCAACACGTGGAGCACGTTGTGGCGGGCCGGCAGGGGGCGGACCTCGTACCGGCGGAGGAACTCGCGCATCACCGGCAGGCCCAGGAAGACCTCTGACAGCACGTCGTTGTAGGCCGGGGCCGCCGGCGTCTCCCCGTTGTACTCGGTGAAGCGCAGCTCCTCCCGCTCCGTCACGAAGAAGGAGTCGAAGCGCGAGGTCGGGGTGGGATCGCGAAAGCCCGGGTCGTGGCGGATGAGCGCCTCTTCCCACTCCGTCAGGCCGAACTGGGCGCGAAAAGCCGCATCGGCCACCGCCCGCCGGAAGATCTTGTGGAGAGCCCGCAGTATGACCCGCCCGCGTGTCTGCAGGAAGCGGTACTGCCGCGGCGTGAGGAAGCGAGGCCGCAGCACGGTGCACAGCGGCCGCTCCCCGAAGAACAGGCCGCGGCGCTGCATCTGGTCGTCGAGTTGGGCCTGGCACGCGGCGGCCAGGTCTCCGGTCAGCAGATCGTGGTAGACTCCAATGGCCGCCCGCAGCGCCATGGCTCCCTGCCCGGCTCCGCCTGTGGTCCTCTACGCGGACTCCGCCTGTGCGCCCTCTACGCCTGTCCCGCCGTGCCGCGGCTCGATCGGGTCCTGCCGCGGCCCGATCGTCTCCGGCCAGCCTGACCCACGGGCGCGGCGTTGCCGCCCGCCAGCAGGCGATCCCAGCTCAGCTCGGCGCGCTGGGGCCGTGGGTGCTTCGCCAGCCGGATGGCCATGTCGGCCATGTGCTTGACCGCCCACTCGAAGTAGTGCGGGGTGAGTGAGTTGATGTCCATATCGGGGGCGGGATTCATGAAGTCAATGGCATAGGGGATGCCGCCGCGGATGGCCCACTCCACGGTATTCATGTCATAGCCGAGCGCGCGGACCAGCCGCAGGGAATCCTCCGCGATCCGCCGGCCCAGCTCCGGGCTCAGGTGGTCGTGCTCCACGTGGTAGCGACGCTCGCGGGGATCGTACTTGATGGGCAGGACCTCCGCCCGGCCCAGACAGATGCAGCGGACGTAGTGCTCCCACTCGATGAACTCCTGGACGATCATGGTCCGCAGGGCCGACTGGTCGTACTGGTGGACCAGCTCCTCCAGGGAGCGGCAGACGTAGACGTCCTTCCAGCCGCCGCCGTAGGCGTCCTTCAACACGCAGGGCAGGCCGGCGTAGTCCACAATCCCTCGCCAGTCCAGCG
>JACQTN010000001.1 GCA_016210785.1 Armatimonadota bacterium | reverse complement strand
CGGGGCCCGCTGCGGGTGGAACTGGACTACCTGCCCGCGGTGGACGCCCGGGAGTTGGCGGAGGTTCTGCCAGAGGCAAAGATCGAAGACGCCGGCGACCTCTTCCGCGCCGCCCGGGAGGTGCGCCTCCCGCAGGAGACGGCGCTGCACCGGCGGCACACGCGGGCGGCGGAGCGGGCGATCCAGATCGCCTTCGCATTCGCCGCGGAGGGCGGGATCACGGAGCGGCAGATCTACGCCCGCATGCAGGACGCGCTGCTGACCCTGGGCGGGGGCGTGATTCCGTTCCTCACGCTGTCCTCGGGGCCGGAGCGCACCTACAGCACCCACAACCATCCTTCCGACCGGGTGGCGCAGCCGGGAGACCTCCTGCTGGTGGACATGGTGGGGTTTTTCTCCGGTCTGTACACGGACATGGCGCGCACCGCGGTGGTCGGGGAGGCCACCGCAGAGCAGAAGGCCATGTACCGCCGGGCACGCGGGGTGCAGCAGGAGGTCATGCACGCTGTGCGGCCCGGGATGACGGCGGGCGAGGCCTACGAGAAGTACCTGCGCGCCGTGAAGACGCACGGCGCGTCCTACACCTACCGGTATGCGGGGCACAGCACCGGATACCAGGTGGTGGAGGAGCCGGTGATGACCACCGGCAGCGACCTCGTGCTGCGGGCAGGCATGGTGCTGTGCGTGGAGGTCAAGGACCGCATCCAGGGCGTGGGCGCGGTGCAGCTGGAAGAGATGTTCCTGCTCACCGACCACGGTCCGGAGCAGTGGACCGACCTCATGGCTTCGAACGAGCTGCCCGAGATCCGGTGACGGCGGCCTGAGGAGGCGCCGTGAGTTCGGGGAGACATAGCAAACGTCACGCGTACGCAGACTGAGACGGAGGCGCCGTGAGTCCGGGGAGACTTCGGCGACGTCACGCGTACGCAAAGTGAAACGGAGGCGAGCGGTCTGCCACGGCCCTGACCCGGCACGACGACGGAGCGTCCCGGCGCAACAGGACGGTCCGCTTGCGGATGCACACACGCAGGAGGTGATGGGAATGGAGAGATTGCGGACGCCTCTGATGGTGGACGCCATTTATCTGTTTCTCCTCGGGCTCTGCACACTTTCTCCCTCACTCGTCCAGGGCGTGTTCGGCTATGAGGTCAAAGACCCGGGCATCCTCCTGGTCCTGTCGGGTCTCTTTTTCGGCTTCGGGGTCGTGGTCTGGGCCACGTCCAAGGACCCCAACAAGTACGGCGGCCTGGCGCAGGCGCTGGTGATCGCGCTGATCATCGGCGCGGTCTTCCTGCTGTGGGGGTGGTTGCGGGGGCTGTACACGCCGCGCAACGTTATCGCTCCTCTGATCATCAACATCGCCCTGGCGGTGTGGATCTGGATGTCGAAAGGGGAGTCCTGAGAGCTCCTCCGAACCCGGAGAACGCCTGCGCGCGCCCTGCCCGATCCCGGGCAGGGCGCGCGGCTTCCAGCGCAGGCGCCGTGCGGCGGCCCGAAACGTCACCCCGTCGTGTCGATCCCCACCATCGCCCAGGCGGACGTGGCAGGAAGAGAGTGACCCACCCGCCGAATGGGACCTGAGAGCGCATCGCTGGGTCACGCTCAGTCGAGGGGGGATGGAGATGTCCGGTCGTATCCTGTGGTGGGTGCCGGCTTGTCTGCTCTCACTGGTCGTCCTGGTGGCAGGACTCGCGTCCGCACCGTCCGCGGCGCCGCGACCGCCCCAGGCGCTGATCTACGGCATGCGTCTGGAGCCCAAGTCCTTCGATCCCGCGGGCGGGAACGAGCAGTACACGCTGAAGGTCCTGCGCAGCGCCTACGAGGGGCTGGTGCAGGAGAAGTTCGGCGCGGCGCAGATCGAGCCGTCCCTGGCCGAGTCATGGACGCCGTCGGCCGATCGCTCCGCGTGGACCTTCAAGCTCCGCCGGGGCGTCAAGTTCAGTGACGGCGCAGAGTTTGACGCCGAGGCGGTGCGCGCCACCTGGGACCGCCTGAGGAAGGTGACCATCGGCGTGCACCGGCTGGTGGCGAACACGGAAGTCCAGGTGGTGGACCGTTACACCGTCACCATCAAGCTGAACGCGCCCGACGTGTACTTCCTGTACAGCCTGGCCAAGGTCCCCATCGTGTCGCCCAAGGCGATCAAGGAGCACGACGAGGGCGGCGACTTCGCCCAGAAGTGGCTGGCCGAGAACACGGCCGGCACGGGACCATACCGCATCACGCGCTGGGAGCACAACCAGTTCATCCAGCTCGACCGGTTCGCAGGCTACTGGCGGGGATGGAGCGGCCGGCACCTGGACCAGGTAAAGATCGTCATCGTGCCCGAGCACGCCACGATGATGCAGATGCTGGAGCGGCTGGAGATCGACATGCACTCCAACCCCATCCTGCCGCAGGACGTGGAGCGACTGAAGAGAAACGCGGGCCTGCAATTCGTGACCGGCCCGGCCTCGGAGACGGCGATCTTCAGCCTCAACACCCAGAAGCCGCCGCTGGACAACAAGAAGTTTCGCCAGGGCCTCACCTACCTGTTCGACTACCCGGGCATGGCGAAGAAAGTGCTGGGCGGATTCGGCCGCGTGCCGCGCGGATTCCTGGCGCCGGGGCTGGAGTGCTACACCGACAGGCGCCCGCCCATGACCTATGATCCGGCGAAGGGCAAGGCGCTCATCGAACAGTCCGGCGCGCGCGGCGCCACGCTGCTCTACCACTACACCGCGGCCCGCGAAGACTACCGGCAGGCCGGTCTCCTGCTGCAGGACGCGTTGCGCGGCGTGGGCGTCGAGATGAAGATGCAGGAGTTCCCCTTCATCACGCTCATCGAGCAGCACAAGAAGGTGGAGACGTCGCCCCACATGGCGCCGCTGGCCATGGGCGCCTTCAGCGGCGACCCGGTGTACTTCTTCGAGCTGAACTTCCACAGCAAGAACGCGGGCGGGCCGTATAACTGGTCGTACTACAAGAACGCCGAGGTGGACGGCCTGCTGCAAAAGGCCCGGGCCACGCCCGACCGGGGTGGCCGCTGCCAGATGCTGGGCAAGGTGCAGGAGATCCTGGTGGACGACGCCGCGGCCATCTACATGGTCAACCCGGACAAGGTGGAGTTCATCCGCAAGCGGGTGAAGGGATACCGGCTGCACCCGCTGGATTTCGTCTGGCCGGTGCGGTTCTACGAACTGTCGTTTGAGGAGTAGGAGAGAGGGAAAGGCGCAGGCCACCCCGGTCACGGTTCGATGCTGCCGTTCGTCGCCCGGCGCCTGGCAGCCCTGGTGGTGGTGCTGCTGGGGATGTCGCTGGTGACCTTCGTCATCACCAACCTGCTCCCGGCCGACCCGGCGCGGGTGTCCGCGGGGCCGCACGCGTCGAACGCCGACGTGGAACGCGTGCGGCGGGAGTTGGGCCTGGACCGGCCTTTGTACATTCAGTACGCCGTCTATGTGCGGAACCTGGCCACCGGCAACCTGGGGACCTCCGTGCGCAGCCGCCAGCCCATCGCCGCGGAGATCCGCCGCCACATCGCGGCCACCGTGGAGCTCACGCTGGTCGCCATCGTCGTCTACGTGGCCATCGCCGTGCCGCTGGGCGTCATCGCCGCCGCTCACCGCGCCGGGTGGGTCGACAGCCTGACCCGGCTCGGCGCGGTGGGCGGGTCGGCCGTGGCGCCCTTCTGGCTGGCGCTGCTGCTGCAGTTGGTCTTCTACCGGATGCTGGCCTGGCTGCCCGCCGGGGGACGCCTGCCGCTGGACGTGCCGCCGCCGCCGGCCGTCACCGGGCTCTTCCTGGTGGACAGCCTGCTGGCCGGCGATCTGCACACGCTGGGGATCGCGGCCCGGCACATGGTGATGCCGGTCACGGCGCTGGCGCTGGGCCGGCTCGGTCTCACGACGCGCATGACCCGGGCGCAGATGGTGCTGGAACTCGCCCAGGACTACGTGCGCACCGCCCGCGCCAAGGGCCAGGCGGAGCGGGTGGTCCTGTACCGCCACGCCCTGCAGAACGCCCTCAACCCCATCGTCACCATGGTCGGCATCCAGACCGCCTACCTGCTGTCGGGCACGGTGCTGGTCGAGGGCATCTTCCGCTGGCCCGGGCTCGGCCAGTACGCGCTGGACGCCATCATCGAGATGGACGTACCCGCGGTGCTGGGCGTGGCGCTGACCAGTTCGCTCTTCTTCGTTCTGGTCAACCTGGCGGTGGACGTCTTCTACGCGACCATGGATCCACGGGTGCGCGTCTCCTGATCCGCCGCGTCTTTTTCCGGGACCTCGCGGCCGCGGTGGGCACCGTGGCGACGCTGGCCGTGGTGCTGTTCGGCGTGCTGGGGCCTGTCCTCACCCCCTACGATCCCATCAAAGTCAACATGGACCGCCAGTTGCTGCCGCCCGGCCGGGCTCACTGGTTCGGCACCGACGAGGCCGGCCGCGATCTCTTCACGCGCATGGCGCACGGCGCCCGGTTCTCGCTGGGGTCGGCGGCGGCCATCATTGGCCTGGCCACCGCGGCCGGCTTCCTCATCGGCGGTTTCTCGGGGTACCTGGGCGGCCGGCTGGACGAGGCGGTGATGCGGCTGTGCGATCTCATCATGGCGTTCCCGCTCCTCATCCTGGCCATGGCCATCGCCATCGCGCTAGGGCCGGGCCTGCGCAGCAGCGTTGTCGCGCTGGCCGCGGCGTGGTGGCCGTCGTATGCCCGGCTGGTGCGCGGCATGGTGCTGATCCTCAAAGAAGCCCTGTACGTGGAAGCGGCGCGGGCGGCGGGCGCGCCCGCTGCCCGCATCGTCCTGCGGCACATCCTGCCCCACACCATCCCCGCGGTCAGCAGCCGGGTCACCATGGATCTCGGGTTTGCCATCGTGGCGAGTTCCGGGCTCTCGTTCATCGGGCTGGGCGCCCAGCAGCCCACGCCGGAGTGGGGATCGATGATCGCCACCTCGCGCACCTTCTTCATGACGGCCTGGTGGTACGGGCTGTTTCCGGGGCTGGCGATCTTCGCCACCGTGCTGGGGATCAGCCTGGTCGGGGACGCGCTGCAGGACGCGCTCGATCCCCGGCGGCGGGGGGCGTGAAGCGTGAGGTCTCGCCTCCTCCAGGCGACACACGCCCCTCGGCAAGCGCAGACTGACCGCGGGTGTATCCGGCAAGCGCCGGCACGGTGATCGCCAGCAGGCCTGAGATCAAGGAGGGAGAGCGTGCGCGCGGTGATCCTGGAACGGTTCGGCGGACCGGAGGTGCTCCGCATCCACGGCGTGTCCGATCCGACCCCCGGCGTCGCCCAGGTGCGGGTGCGGATCGCGGCGACGGCCCTCAACCGGGCCGACGTGCTGCAGCGCGAAGGGCGGTACCCGCCGCCGGCGCCGAAGCCGGGCGACATCCTGGGGTTGGAGTTCTCGGGCACCGTGGACGCATTGGGGCCGGGTGTGACGGCCTGGAAACCCGGCGACCGCGTCTTTGGGCTGCTGGGGGAGGGCGGGTACGCCGAACAGGTGGTCACCCACGAGCGGATGCTGATGCCCATGCTGCCGGGCATGTCGTTCGACGACGCGGCGGCCATTCCGGAGGTCTACTTCACCGCCTACGACGCGCTGGTGGACCGCGCGCGCGTCGAGATGGGCGAGGCGGTGCTCATTCACGCCGGTGGCAGCGGCGTGGGCACCGCGGCGATCCAACTCGCCAGGGCGATGGGGGCGGGCCGGCTTCTGACCACCGTGGGCAGCGACGCGAAGGCGTGGCGCTGTCTCGATCTCGGCGCAGACCGGGCGATCAACTACCGCACGGAGACCTTCGAGGACGTGGTGATGGCGGAGACGGGAGGGAAGGGAGCCGACGTGATCGTGGACTTCGTCGGCGGTCCCTACGCGCAGCGCAACGTGAACGCCGTGCGGACCATGGGGCGGGTGATCCTGGTTGGCCTGCTGGGCGGCGCCCGCGGCGAGATCGACATGACGACTTGGTTCGTCAAGCGGGTGAGCCTCACCGCCACCACGCTGCGCGCCCGGCCCCTCGAGCAGAAGATCGCCCTCACGCAGCGGTTCATCGAGAAGCTGCTGCCGCTGTTTGGAGACGGACGCCTCCGGGCCATCGTGGACCGGACCTTCCCGCTGGACCAGGTCGCCGATGCGCACCGGTACATGGAAGAGAACCGCAACTTCGGCAAGATCGTGGTCCGGTGTCAGTAGGGCAGCAGCCAGGACTCCGAGAACGCCAGCGCGCAGGTGCTGAACTTCCGGCCGTCCCGCGTGCGCGGCCAGGCCCTGCCCGCGGCGAACCGGCCGTTGAGGGTCAGCCGGACGCCGCCGGCCGGGATGAACACGGTGCACACGCCGTGCGGCCGTTGGGGGTTGCTGCCGGGCTGGCTGTGCATGAGGAAGGGCTCGCCCAGGTCGTACCAGGTGAGCATCACCTCCTCGTCCCGCGACTGCGCCGTCTCCGTCCAGAAGGAGCGCAGATCTCCCGAGCTCTTGAAGATGGTCTCCACCACCGGAGTCTCCAGGTTGCCGAAGGTAGGGTTGATGGTGCCCTGGATCTCCTTCTGCAGCCAGCGCGTCATCTGGATATTATCGGAGTAGATGCGTGGCGCGCCGCCGGTCAACTCGCTGATCAGGAAGAGCACGTGCCCCGGGCCCCCGGGCGAGAAGAGGATGCGCCAGAACGAGGCGTCGGTGGTGATCGGGCCGCCGTCGGTCTCGCTGAGGCGGATGAAGGGATTCTCCCCCGTGAGCAGCAGGCGGTTGGGATCGATGGGACTGGTGGCCATGGCATCGTCCTCCTTGGTTATTGGTCTCCAGATATCTCAGGGATTCGGCACGAGCCACGTCTCCGAGAAGGCGAGTCTGGCACCGAGTCAAGTGTCGTGGACAGGCGGTTACGATGTCCGACAGGGGGCGGTGGTGTCCGACGCGATACCCCTGTGCTCCGTCCATGCCATATTCGCGCTGCAGGTGCAGGGTTTCCTCGTCGCTGACGAATTCGGCGATCGTCTCCCTGGCCAGGGCCGCGGGCGGCGGTGCCGCGCGCGCCGGAGGAATCCCTCGCGGGGCCGCCGAACCGTCCTGGGCACGCCGCGGCCAGGGCCTGCTCCAGGTCGATCCCTGCGCCCGGCGGCGGTCTCGGGTACCGCCCGGTTGGGCCTGACGGAGGCGGACCTGCAGCGCCTCCGCCAGGAGGGGGTGATCCAAATGGCCGATGGCCGGGCCGGCACCACGGAGCCCGTGGCGGTCGCGGCCGCGGTTGGTTTCCACGGGGTCGGCAAGACGTTCTCCGTGCCGGGTGGGGGCACGTACACCGTCCTGCACAACCTGTCTTTGACGGTGGGCGCCGGCGAATTTGTCTCCATCGTGGGTCCCACCGGTGGCGGTAAGTCCACCCTGCTGAACCTGGCGGCGGGACTGCTGGTCCCCGACGCGGGGGACGTGCTGGTGTTCGGCGAGCCGCTGCGGGGTCTGAACCGCCGCGCCTCCTACCTGTTCCAGTCCGACGTGCTGCTGCCCTGGAAGACCGCGGAGCACAACGTCATGCTCGGACTGCAGTTCCGCCGGCTCCCGCCCGCGGAGGCGCGGGTCCGGGCGCGCGACTGGCTGGCCCGCGTGGGGCTGGCGGGCTTCGAGAACCGGTATCCGCACCATCTCTCGGGCGGGATGCGGCGGCGCGTGGCGCTGGCCCAGGCGCTGATCATCGATCCCGAGATCCTTCTGATGGACGAACCCTTCAGCGCCCTGGACGTGCAGACGCGGCAGATCATGGAGAACGACCTGCTGGAGCTGTGGCAGGAAGACCGCAAGACCGTCGTCTTCGTCACCCACGACCTGGAGGAGGCCATCGCGCTGGCCGACCGCGTCGTGGTGCTGTCGGCCGGTCCCGCCTCCCGCGTGCTGGGCGAGTACACGGTGGGTCTCGCGCGGCCGCGGGACGTGGCGGAGATCCGGCTCACCACGGGGTTCCTGGACATCTACCGCCGCATCTGGGAGCAACTGCGGGGCGAGGTGGCCAAGGCGTATGCGCAGCGGCAGAGATAACGCCGAGCACGGGTGGTGGGCCGGCCGCGAAGTGCTGCTGGCGGTCCAGGCCCTGGTGCTAGTCGTGGGGCTGGTGTTGTGGGAAGTCCTCTCGCGCCGGCACCCCGGCGGCCCGAGCCTCGACCCGTTCTTCTTCAGCCGGCCCTCCCTGATCTGGGGCCGCGTCCAGCAGTGGTTCACCAGCGGGTTCATCTACCGGCACATCACCATCACCGCGGAGGAGATGATCCTGGCGTTCCTCATCGGCGCCGCGCTGGGCATCGCGCTGGGGTTTGTCTTCGGCCGCAGCCCGCTGGTCTCGCGCATCTTCGATCCCTACATCAAGGTGGCCAACGCGCTGCCCCGCATCGTGCTGGCGCCCATCTTCGCCCTGTGGTTCGGGCTGGGCGTCCTGTCCAAGGTGGTGTTTGGGGTCACGCTGGTCTTCTTCATCGTCTTCTTCAACACGTACCAGGGCGTGCGGGAGGTGGACCGCAACATCGTCAACAACGCCCGCATGCTGGGCGCCACCGAGGCCGACCTGGTCCGCCACGTGCTGCTGCCGTCGGCGCTGTCGTGGATCCTCAGCAGCCTGCGCACCAGCGTGGGCTTCGCGCTCGTCGGGGCGGTGGTGGGCGAGTACCTGGGCGCGGCGCGGGGGCTGGGGTACGTCATCCAGCAGGCGGAAGGCGTGCTGGACGCCACCGGCGTCTTCGCGGGGATCGTGGTGCTCTCCGCGTTCGTGCTGGTGGTGGACCTGGTGGTCACCGTCGTAGAGCGGCGCCTGCTGGTGTGGAAGCCCCCCGCGGCCACGGAGGAGGCGCGATAAACTGCAAAATCCTTCGGATTCTCCGAGACCCCCGGCGTCAGCCCGAGCATCATCTGGGTGTTGGCAGGCGCGGGCACGGACGAGGTGGTGCGCGACAGGTAGCCGGGCCGGCGAAGACGAAGTCGTAGGATATCCATCGCGCAGGGGGGAGAGGGATGCGAAAAACGCTGACCATCACCGCCGCGGCGGCACTCATCGCCCTGACCCTGGTGGGCACGGGGTTCGGGCAAAACCAGCCGCCGGAGAAGCGCAAGGT
>JACQTN010000147.1 GCA_016210785.1 Armatimonadota bacterium | reverse complement strand
GTCTCATGCCCGCCGTGGGCCAGTACCTGCACCAGTACAGCCTGCAGTCCGGCATTCACGTGGACCTCGTCACTCCGGGCCGCGACACCCCGCGCCTGTCTCCGCTGGTGGAGATCCAGCTCCTGCGCATCATCCAGGAGGCGCTGGCGAACGTGCGCAAGCACGCCAGCGCGAGCCGGGCTGCGGTGCGGTTCGACACGGAGGGCGGTTTCCTGGTGGCCACCATCGAGGACGACGGGCGAGGGATCGACAACGGCCAGCAGGCGCTCGGCCGGGGGCCCCGCTTTGGCCTCCAGACGATGCGCGAGCGCGCGGAGTCGGTCGGGGGGACGTTCACCGTGGAGAGCGCGCCCGGACACGGAACCACCGTGATCGTGAAGGTTCCGCTGAGCGCGGAGGGGGTGGCGTAATGCGCGTGCTGCTGGCCGATGACCACGCGCTGTTTCGCGACGGGGTGCGGAGCCTGCTCCAGGCCCGGGGCGTAGAGGTGGTCGGCGAAGCCGGCGACGGCCACGATGCGCTGGAGAAGGCCCGTGCCCTGCGCCCGGACATCGTCCTGATGGACATCACGATGCCCCGGTGCAGCGGCCTGGAGGCAACCCGGCTGATCAAGGCGGCGCTGCCCGACGTCAAGGTCGTGATGCTGACGGTTTCGGAGGAGGATCGCGACCTGTTCGAAGCGATCAAGAGCGGCGCCCAGGGGTACCTGCTCAAGAACCTGCGGGCGGACGAGTTTTTTGACCTGCTGTCCGGGGTCGCCCGCGGGGAGGCCGCCATCTCCCGGGAGATCGCCGGGCGGATTCTGCGCGAGTGCGCGCGCATACATGCCGGGCAAGCCTCCGGGATGGCACCCCAGGAGCAGTGCACGGAGCGAGAGCTTGAGGTCCTGCGCCAGGTGGCGAGCGGGTCCACGAACAAGGACATCGCCGTCACACTGCACATCACGGAGAACACCGTGAAGTTCCACATGAAGAACATCCTGGACAAGCTACACCTGAACAACCGCGCCGAGGCCGTGGCCTACGCCGCCCGGAAGGGACTGCTTCCACCGCCCTGACCGCGTCACTCCCACCATCTTCAGGTCCCAAGCCTGTGTGCCCGTCGCTCCCGGGTTAACCCCAGGAGTGCTTCGCAACGCGCCGTACACGCGCGTGCCATCGCGCTCACGTGCGCATAACCTATGTTACGCGCCTATCTTGCGCGCGACGTGTACTCCTCTTTGCACTCCATGCTACTTCAGAGCCACCCTACCCGTCCGAGTAGGCGGGCCCTTCGCAAGACTACCCGAAGGAGTGTGGTGCCGCGGAGCCGCCCGGCGATACGCTGGGGCCGAAAGACCCGGGCCGAAAGACCGGGTTCGGCGGGATGACAGGAGTGCACGCGGCGTCACCAAGGGAGGTGGAGGATGTGATTCGATGGTTTCTTCTGATGGTGTTTGCCGTCACGCTGGCCGTCGCGGTGGTCCCGGCGTTTGACGCCGCCGCGGCGCCCCGTACGCAGAAGGTCACCATCACCATGACCGACTTCCGGTTCACCCCGGACAAGATCACCCTGACGGCGGGGACGCGCGCGGAGATCACCTTGATGAACACCGGCAAGGTGGAGCACGAGTTCATGATGCACGACTTCCTCTCGGGCGCGGCGGCCGGCCAGATGGGGCAGATGGCCGGGCAGGGGGGCCAGATGTCCGGGAAGATGGGCCAGATGTCCGGATCGGACATGCACGAAACGTGGGAACGCACCTCCTACTTCAAGGGCCTCCCCCTGAAGGTCGTGGTCGGAGGCGTGGAGACGTCGGGGCGGGACATCAACGAACTGCTGGTGGCCCCCGGGGCCAGGGCGGTCGTGAAGTTCACTCCGACCAGGAAGGGGTCGTTTGAGATCGCCTGCCACCTGCCCAAGCACTACGAGCAAGGGCAGAAGGGCACGATCACGGTCCAGTAAGGGATCGGTCCGAACGGACGCGGGAGGGACGTGCCATGAACACCAGGCTCGCCATATTCGCCCTCGCCTTCCTGCTGGTGCTGACGACGCTGACCGCCGGCTACTTCGTGGTCAAGGCGTCGGCGCCGGGGGGCTCCGCGGCGGGCGGCAGCGCGGTCGCCGTGACGCCGCAAACCCGCCAGATCGCGGTCCTGTTGACGACGTACGAGGACGACCAGGGCAAGATGTATCGCCGGTGGCTTCCCGACCTGGTAGCGGCCAATGCCGGCGACACCCTGATCTTCCGCGTCACCAACACGGATAAGAAGTCGGCGCATGGCTTTGCGCTTGCCTCGCTCGGCGTGGAGGTCAAAGTAGATCCCGGCAAGACGGAAACGGTGAAGGTCGTGGCCCGCACTCCCGGCATCCATACCTTCGCCTGCACCGTGGACAAGTGCGCCGAGGATCACGCCGACCAGATGGGGCAACTGGTGGTCCTGGGCGCGGCGCGGTAGGAGGGGGACCATGGCGCTCTCCCGGCGTGGATTCCTGCGGCTGGTGGCGGCCGCCGGCGCCTCCCTGGGCGCAGGAGGCGCGCTGCGCCGCCTGTTGGGCAAGGCGGTGCCGGCGGCATCGGAAGGGCAGACTATCCCGGCGTTTGCCGCCGACGCAAGCCGCACGGGCCAGCTCGTCGCGGGCACCCCGGCGGCCTCGGTAATCCCGCCGCTCACCGTGGCGCCCGCGCCGCCCGAGTCGCGGGGGCGGCGCTGGGTCATGGTCATCGACCTGGCCCGCTGCGACGGCTGCCGCAAGTGCACCGACGCGTGCACGGCCATGCACTTCGTGCCGTTCGGCCAGGAGTGGATCAAGGTCTACGCCAACCGGGACAACGAGGTGGCCGGGGCCTACTGGTTCCCGCGGCCGTGCATGCAGTGTGACAACCCGCCCTGCGTCAAGGTCTGCCCGGTAGGGGCCACCTACAAGCGCGCCGACGGGATCGTGATCCAAAACCAGGACGTGTGCATCGGCTGCCGGTACTGCATGGCCGCCTGCCCCTACTCGGCGCGCTACTTCAACTGGGTAGAGCCGCCCCACACGCCGGAGGAGACGGCCCGGCCGTACTCCCTCGACTGGAACTACCCTCACCGCAAGGGCGTCGCCGCCAAGTGCATCTTCTGCCCTGCGCTCCTGCGGGAGGGGAAGCTGGCGGCCTGCGCCGCGGCCTGCCCCATGGGCGCCATCTACATGGGCGACGAGAACGAGGACACGGTGACCAACTCCCAGGGGGAGACGGTGCGTTTCTCCGCGCTGGTGCGCGACAACGGCGGCCACCGATACCTGGAGGAACTGGGGACGGAGCCCCGCGTCTACTACCTGCCGCCGCGGAACCGGCAGTACCCGGCGCCGCCTGAGCCGGCCGCCACGAAGGAGGGAGGACGGTGAGACACGAGCCGGAGGCGCCGGCGCTCTCGGAGGACGAGGTCCATCTGCTCCGCCCGCTGGAGCATGCGGGACCAGGCTACTACGCCTTCGTGGGCGTGCTGCTGGCGGTGATCGCCTGGGGCGTCATCGCGTACGTTGTCCAGCTGCGCTACGGGCTGGGCGTGACGGGCATGCGCGACTACGTGTCCTGGGGCGTCTACATTGCCAACTTCGTCTTCTTCATCGGCGTCAGCCACGTGGGCGCCTTGATGTCGGCCATCCTGCGCATCACCGGCGCGGAGTGGCGACGGCCCATCACCCGCATGGCGGAGGCCATCACCTTTGCTTCCCTGCTGATGGGCGCCATCATGCCTGTCGTGGACATGGGCCGGCCGGAACGCCTGTGGGAGATCTTCGCCTTTGGGCGGGTCCAGTCGCCGGTGCTGTGGGACATCCTCTCCATCAGCACTTACCTCACGGGCAGCACCATCTTCCTGTACCTGCCCATGATCCCCGACATCGCCCTGCTGCGGGACCGGCTCACCGGCGTGTCGCGGTGGCGGCGGTGGCTGTACCGGGTGATGGCGCTGGGTTGGCGCGGGACTCCCGAGCAGTGGGCGCGCCTGGAACGGTGCATGGGCATCATGGCCGTGCTGATCATCCCCATCGCCATCTCGGTGCACACCGTGGTGTCCTGGATCTTCGGCATGACGCTGCGCCAGGGTTGGAACAGCACCATTTTCGGTCCCTACTTCGTCTCCGGCGCCCTCTACTCGGGCGCCGCCGCGGTCGTCACGGCGATGGCGGCGTTCCGCTGGATCTACCGCCTGCACCGCTACGTGACCCTGGACCATTTCAAGAAGATGAGCTACCTGGTCCTGACCCTGGGGTTCGTCTACGGCTACTTCACCGTCGCGGAGTATCTCACCGTCGGGTACAAGATGCCGGAGGCGGAGCGGTCCTTGCTGGAGTCGCTCTTCGCGGGGCACCTGGGCGGGCTGTTCTGGTTTGCCCAGGTCGCCGGGATCCTGGTGCCCCTCTTCCTGATCATCCTGCCCACCATCCCCGGCCTGCCCTGGCCCCGGCGCCTGCCCGTCCTGCGGCCGCAGCCAATCGCCGCACTGGCCGGGCTGACTGCCGTGCTGATGGTGATCGCGCAGCGGCTCCCCCCATGGCTGCCGCAGGCGGCGCTGACCGCCGCGGACATTGCCGGCGTCCTCAGGGTGGCGCTGTGGATCCTGCTGGGTGCGCTGGCTCTCTCCATGATCCCGGTGTTGCACGCGCGGCCGCTGCTCAGCATCGTGGTGGCCTCGGTGCTGGTGAATGCCGGCGCCTGGATCAAGCGATACGTGATCGTGGTGCCCACGCTGCTTCATCCCTACCTGCCCATCCAGGGCGTGCCCTGGGAGTGGGCCCAGTACCGCCCCACGTGGGTGGAGTGGTCCATCACCGCCGCAGCGTTCGCGGGCTTCATGCTGGTCTACACGGTGTTCAGCCGGCTGTTCCCCATCGTGTCCATCTGGGAGACGCGGGAAGGGGCCGCAGCAGCGCAGGAGAAGACGGGGCCGGCGCCTCATCCCGCGCCCGGCGCGGGAGGGCAGTTCTCCTCCGCGCCTCAGGCAGGAGGGTAACGCCATGAGGCCAGGCAGGAGTCTTCGTGTCGTGCTGGTGGCGGTCGTCCTGATCCTTTCCGGGGCCGGGAAACTGGCCGCGGCTCCGGCACCCGTCATCACCATCGAGCCGCCAGCCCCGGCCCGCGAGGGCCTCACCCTGGCGGCTATCGTCCGCGATGCCGCCGGTCGGCCCGTGGCCGGCGCGCCCGTGACCTTCACCCTGCGCACTGCCTTTGGACGCCTGCCCGCGGGCCGCGCCACCACGGACGCCGGCGGGAAGGCATCGGTGACCGTGGGCGACCTGCGGGTGAGAACCGTGACCGTAGCGGTCGCGGTAGAGAGGACACCCGCCGTCGGTGGCGGAGAGGCGGCGGCGTCCTTTCATCTCGACCATGCTCCTGAGCGCCGGCCGCGTCGAGGTCT
>JACQTN010000159.1 GCA_016210785.1 Armatimonadota bacterium | reverse complement strand
CGCTGGGACAAAAGGGGAGCCGGCGCAACATTGCCGGTTACGCGCTGGCGGACGCGACCGTGGCTGATCGTTTTACCCTCACGGCAGGCGTCCGCTACGACGACAACTCCACCTATGGCTCGGCATTGAGCCCGCGTGTGTCGGCAGGGGTGGAAATCCCGAAAACACGCACGCGGATTTTTGGCGGCGTATCGCGCGGTTTTTACGCGCCGACGCTCAACCAGTATTACCTCGCCGTCATCGGCGGCACGCTGACGCAACGTCTGGACAAGGAGGAAAGTTCGGCCTTCGAGATTGGCGTGCGCCAGGATTTTCTGGATTCCCGCCTTGATGCCGAGGCGGTTTTCTTTTACACGGACTACGACACCTTCATCAACGAGGTTCAACTCGTGCAAAACGCCCACGTCATCGGCGGCGAATTCGCCCTGCGCGCGCGTCTTCTCGACTGGCTGGAAACGTCGCTCAATTACACCGCGCTCAACGCCGAGAATTCCGCCGACGGCACGGCTTTGTCCTATCGCCCCGAACATCGCGCCAACGCGGAAGTCACCGTCACCCCGCTTGAACACTGGGATATCACGGCCACCGCGCGTTACACCGGCGCACAGGCGATTGCCCATGTCTTGAGCACGCAGGCGCTGGGCGATTTGCAGGTGGCGTTTTTTGATGCCAACGGCGTGCCTGCCTCCGAAGCCCTGTCGTCGCATTTTATTTTGGGATTAAGCTCGCGTTACACGCACGGGATCGGCAAACCGTGGCTCAAGGAACTGGTGTATTCAGCGCGCGCGGTCAATCTCACCAACTCATCCTATCAGGAAAAATTCGGCTACCCCATGCCGCGTTTCCGTTTCACCGCCGGGGTTGAGGCGAGGTTTTAGTGACCAGGAAATTACGCCATTGTATGCTGTAATGCAGATCGCCGCAGAGTTGCGAACAGGCTATGTCTTACTGACCCGGCGTTTTGGCCGTAAACCACTGGGGGACTTCCATGCCGGGAATGGCGTCCATCTTGATGCGCAGATTGGGCACGCCGAAGCTGTGAATCACGTCGCGCGAGCTCACCCTGACGATGACGGATTGGCCCACGGGAACATGCATGTCGGTGACGGTGATGATATCGTCATCAGCTGATGGGTCGTTCTTGTCCAGCCCCATGGGGTTGAGCGCCGAATCCACGAGCTTGGCGTCCATTTTGCCGAATTGCAAAAAGCGCGCGCAGTGGGATAGTTTCGCATCATGCTCAATCTCATCACCAGCAGGAGTATGACGGACCATCGCAGAACTCCCGATCGCAGTCATGATTTCGACGCGCTCACGCCGGAAATTATTTTCGGAGTCGTCGAGTCTGCGGGTTTTGTCCCGTCGGGTTCGCTGAACGCGCTCAACAGTTACGAGAACCGCGTTTACGAAATCCCGCTCGACAATGCTCCGGCGCTTATCGCCAAATTCTATCGCCCCCGGCGTTGGAGTCCCAAACAGATTGACGAAGAGCATCGTCTTACCCTGCACATTCAACGATCGGGCGTTGCCGTCGTCGCGCCGTTAGCGCTCAAACGCGCGGTTTCCGGGTGCGCGGCATTAGGAAGGGCCGGAACCTATCACTACGTCCTGTTCCCGCGCGCCTGTGCGCGCATGGAAAGCGAAATCACCGATGCGCGCCGTTCAGCTCTCGGCTCAGCGATCGGCAAGATGCACGCCGCTTGCGCCGCGTTCACCGCCTGCCACCGCATCGAGATCAATCCAAAGACTTACGGCTGGGACTCTCTCGCGGGAATTCTCGACAAGACTTACGCTCCCGAAGACATGAATGACCATCTGGAAGCGGCCCTGACGGACGCGCTTGACACCGCCGGCCAGTATTACCGGCAGGGCTTGCGCCTGCAACTTGTCCATGGCGATCTCCACCCCGGCAACATCCTGTGGGACGCCAAGGGTCCCGTGTTCGTGGACTTTGACGACAGCGCTTTCGCGCCGGTCGTGCAGGATCTGTGGATGCTCTGTTCGGGAAATTCCCTGGAAGTGAAGTCGCAACAAAAGATTCTTACGGAATCCTACCGCGGTTTCGCGCCGTTTGACCAAGCGGAATTCGCTCTGGTCGAGGCGTTGCGCACCCTGCGCGTCATCCGCCACGCCGCGTGGATCGGCGAGCGCTATGGTGAGCCAGCGTTCACGCGCGCTTTTCCCTATTACACCGAGCGGCGATACTGGGAGGCAACGCCGCGCGCCTGCTGCAGCTGTAGATCTGCGCCATCCACGAGACGTGGGCGGGCCTGCGTTTGACGAGGCGGCGAGGGCGATCGTAGACCCCATCTCTCCACAGGCCGAGCCGCCGGCGCACAGCTTGGGGACCGGTGGCAGGAGAGGAATCTCGCACCAACGAACCCCCGGGTGTGCCGCAGGAGAGTGTGCCCCAGGGACGCGTCCTCCACGCCCGCCTGACCTCGGCGCTCGCCTGGGCCTCGCTGCTCCACGTCTGGAATGACGGCCTCACCGCCGCCCTGACGGCGCTGCTGCCCTTCGTGGCCCGGGACCTGCACCTGGACTATGCCCGGGCGGCGCTCCTCCGCAGCGCCCATATCGCGGCCCTGAGCGGTGCGCAGATCCCCCTGGCCGGACTGGCCGCGACGGTGGGGGACACCGCCGTCCTGGGCGCCGGTCTCGTCTGGTTCGGGACCGCCATCATCCTGTTTGGGAGCGCGGCGACGTTTGCTCTCGCCCTGCTGTGGGGTGCTCTGGCCGGGGCGGGGGCCGGGGCGTTCCACCCGATCGGGACTCACCAGATCTCGGCGATGGCGGACCCGCGCAGCCGCGGGCGCGCCCTGGGGGTGCTGAACTTCGCGGGAGACGTGGGCAAGTTCGCGTTCCCGGCGGCGGCCGGTGCAGTGGCGGCGTTCGCCGGGTGGCGGGCGAGCCTGGTCACCGTCGGAGGTTCCGCGGCCGTCCTGGGTGTGATCTACATGCGGGCTCGCGGGCTCGCGGGTGCTGGTACGCCGCCTCGAAATACCCGGCACGCCGGTGATCCCCGGCCGGACGGTGAGCCCGGGCCCGCCCGCACGGCAGGGGGCACGGCGCACCGGCTGGGGGTCCGGGACCCCTGGCCGTTTGCGGTGATGTCGATCATCGCGGTGCTGGATCAGGCGGGGCGTGCCGTGGCGATGACGTTCCTTCCTTTTCTCCTCGTGGCGCGAGGGTTTGGCGAAGCCGCGGTGGGCGTCATGTTCGCGCTCCTCCTGGTGGGCGGCGGCATCGGCAAGCTCATCTGCGGCTGGCTCACCGACGCGGTGGGAGAACGCCCGGTGATCGTCGTGACAGAGATCGCGATGGCCGCCGGCCTCATCGGGCTTCTGGGGGTGCGCGGCCACGCCGCCCTGGCGGGCTACCTGGTGCTGCTGGGCGTGCTCGTCAACGGGACGTCATCCGCCCTCAACACTGGGGTGGCGGCGTTCGTGGACAGCGCGCGGGGGAGCCGGGCGTACGGCATCTATTTCACGTGCACCTTCGCCAGTTCGGCCCTGGCACCCGCGATCGGAGGGATGATCGCCAACCGCAGCGGGCTGGACGCGGTGTTCGTGGCCTTCGCACTGGGAACGCTCCTGGTCCCGCCGATGACCTTCCTCCTTCCCCGGAAAACCCCGACTACCGACGCGGCCGGACGCCGGTGAGCGGAGCGCCAGGATCTTACGCCCCCTACCGGAAGGCTCTCACGGCACCCCCCCCGGCCACTCACGTCTTGCGGTGCGACAGCCTCCACGGGGTCGCGAGAAGACCGCGGACACCGCCGGAACCACGGCCGCGCGGCGGCTGGCGGCGAACGAAAAGGGGATAGTGTTCGTTCACTCCGTAGACAAACCGGGGATGCCACCTCAACATCCCGCAGGGGGTGCGGCCATGAGAAGTAGCGTCGTGCATCGTGTGGCGACAGTCTTGATGCTCACCTCCACGCTGGCGTCCGGTGCCACGCCAACTGCCGCAGCGGCGCGGGTCCCCGCAGGAGAACCCCGGCTCCCGGCAGGCGTCACGACCGCCAAGGCGGCGATCGTCATCTCGGCCGACTCGGGCGCGGTGCTGGGCGTCCACAATCCCGACGACCGCCTGCCCATGGCCAGCACGACGAAGATCATGACGGCGCTGATCGCCATCGAGCGGACCACGCAGTCCGCGCGAGGCGGGCAGCGCCTCGGCCTGGACGATACGGTGACCGTGGGGTACTACCCGACGCAACTGGGAGGAGCAACCCTGACCGGGACCCTGGGCGGCAGCCGGCCCCGAACGGTCAGGCTGCAGCAGGGCGAACGGATAACGTTGCGCAACCTGCTCTACGGGATGATGCTCAGGTCAGCGAACGACGCGGCGCAGGCCATCGCCGAGTACTTGGCCGGCTGTGCCAGCAGCAACGAGCGCGAGGGCAGGCAGTGCAATGACCAGTTCGCAGGTCTCATGAACCGGAGGGCCAGGAACCTGGGCCTCGGCAACACGCACTACGCAAACCCTCACGGGCTCGATCGCGACGATCACTACTCCAGCCCGCGCGACCTGGCCAGCCTGGCCCGCGTGGCTATGCGCGACCCGACGTTCGCCGCCATCGTGCGCACGCTCAACTGGAGCTTCACATCCAGGGTGGGCAGCAGCACCAAGACCTACGCGCTGCAACACAGCTTCAGTGGCTTCCTGAACAACTATCCGGGGGCGACGGGCGTCAAACCCGGTTCCACGGGCAACGCCGGCGAAGTGCGCGTCGTTAGCGCCACGCTGCTCGGCCGGTCGGTGATCGCTGTGGTGATAGATGCCGGCGACCAGGCGCGCGCGCAGGCGATGCGGCTGCTCGACCACGGCTTCGCCGCGCTGCTCCGCGTCAGCGCGTCCGCCGACGCCGCGGGCGATCTTGCGGCCATGGGACCGGTCAACGCCGTGTGCCGCGCCGGGGGTCAGTCGGTGACCGCCGCGCGAGACGGTGCCGGCCGCCTGAGGGTAACCGCGTGGACCGTCGGCGGCGACGGCAAGGTGGTCCGCACCGGCGACAGCGGTGGCCAGGCCGGCGCAGTGTCCGAGATCGCCAGCGACAGCATCGCGGGCAGGTTCGTCACGGCGGTCCGAGATGGTAGCGGCAGGCTCCTGCTGATCACCTGGGACATCGGGCCCGCCGGAACGATCACCCGCGTGGGCGACAGCGGCCACAGCGGTCCGGAGGCCAGCCACATCGCGCTGCGCGCACTCTCCGGGTCCCTGGCGATCACCGCCGCGCGCGACGCGACGGGGAACCTCTCGCTGACCACGTGGACCATGGACGCCGGCGGCCGGTGGCGCCAGGTTGCGCAGCGGACGGGCTCCGACACTGCGGAAAGAATCGCCATGCTCGCCTACCCGATCGGCGGCACTACTGGCGCGGGAGCCGCCACTCACCGTGTGATCACGGCCATCCGGGACGGCGCGGGCAACCTGAAATTGATGACCTGGGACGTGGACGCCGCGGGCGCGATCACGCGCCCGCGCGGCAGTTCGCCGGCCGGGGCCGTCGGCGAGGTGGCCCTCTACTACGGCCCGCATGGGATGGCGTACACGGCCGTGCGGAACAGCGCCGGCGACCTCGAGGTGATGAGCTGGCAGATCAGCGGCACCGGCATCCCGACCAAAGTGTCCAACAGTGGCGCCCAGGCCGGCGAGGCGAGCGAGATCCACCTGGAGGGCCTGACAGACAGCGGCCTTCTCACGGCGGTGCGGACCGCCGCCGGACAGCTCAAGCTGATCGCCTGGGCGGTCACTTCCGACGGCCGGATGCGGCGCGTGGGGGACAGCGGCGGCCTGGGCGGGGACGTGTCCAGGATCGCCCTGTGCCTGGGCTACTACAATCGCTATGTGACGGCGGTCATCAGGCCCGGCGCAGGGGGCGGGCTGCGGGTCGTGACCTGGAGAATCAGTCCTTGAGGGCGCCGCTGGCCAGCCCGGTGATCACGTACACTCCTGCCACAGGGAGGGCACGGTAAGGGGGGCGCGGCTGACCTCAGTTGAAGCGGGCCAGCAGCTCGTGGTAGGCCTTGCGGGACTGGGTGTCATCGGGAGCGGCGCGCACCGCGCCCTCAAACTCGCGCAGCGCGTCCATCCAGCGCCCCTGGGAGAGGTAGATCCGGCCCAGGTTCAGGCAGGGGAAGTGGCGCGGCTCGTACCGCTTCGCCTGCTTCGCTTTCTCCAGCCAGGGGATCGCCTCATCGAGCTTCCCCCGCTGCATCAGGTAAACGCCGATGTCGTTGTAAGGATTGCCGAAGTCGGGGTCAACGGCGATGGCTTTGTAGCACTCCTCAATGGCTTCTTCGTAGCGCTTTTGAAAGCCGTACGTCCAGCCAAGAAAAGTGTGCGCCTCGGCCGTGGGGTAGGAGTTGATCGATTCCTGGTAGAGCCGAATGGCGGTTTCTAGGTCGCCGGCCATCTGGTGACGGTAGGCCTCGCGGAATAGCTGGAAGGCCCGTTCTTTAGCTTCCATATGGCACACCCCCAGAGAATTGCCGTTTAGTTCCGGCTAAATCGAAACACACGACCTTGGCACACTCGGCGT
>JACQTN010000158.1 GCA_016210785.1 Armatimonadota bacterium | reverse complement strand
GTGGCGCAGGAACAGCTCTCGTTCCTCGGTGGGAAGATTGCCATCGAGGACAACCTGGGCAAGGGCACCGTGGTCACGCTGACGCTGCGGGCGCCCGAGCCGCCCGCGGCCCCTCCCGCGCCGTCCTCACCCATCGGCCACCGCCTGCCCGAACTGACGAACCGCCAGAAGAAGATCCTGCTGCTCATTGCCGAGCTGGGCTCGGCGGGACCCTCGACCATCGCCAGGGAGCTGACTACCAGTCACAGCACCGCCTATCGCGAACTGCACCTGCTCGAGCAGCTCACCCTGCTGAAGAACAAGGGCGGTGGGAAGCGGACCCTGACCGAGGAGGGCATCTCGCTGCTGGACGAGGTTTTTAAACCGTAGGGGGCAGATCTCATGGATGCGGGTCTGGTGTGGAAGGAGGCTCTCAAGCAGCTCGAGCTGCGCCTGAACAAGCCCAGTTATGAGTCCTTCATCAAGGCCGTGTCTCCCCTGGCGCTTCAGGACGACACCTTCTCGGTCACGGTGCCCAGCCGGTTCGCCAAGGAGTGGCTGGAGTCGCGCTATCACGTGCTGATCGGCGAGATCCTCCAGAACGTCCTGCAGCGCCGCGTCACCATCAAGTTCACCGTGGCCGCAGAGGAACCGGCCAGCGACGGCGCCGCGGTCCACCCGCCGCTGCGGACCACTGAGGGCATGCCCCTCAACGCCAAGTACACCTTCGACTCCTTCGTGGTGGGCAGCGGCAACCGGTTCTGCCACGCCGCCTCCATGGCGGTGGCGGACACGCCGGCACGCGCCTACAACCCGCTCTTCATCTACGGCGGCGTCGGCCTCGGCAAGACCCACCTGCTGCAGGCCATCGGACACCACGTACTGTCCACCCGACCCCCGTTCCGTGTGGTGTACACCAGCACCGAGAAGTTCACCAACGAGCTGATCAACGCCATTCGCGACGACAAGACCCTGGATTTCCGCAACAAGTACCGCAGCATCGACGTGCTCCTCATCGACGATATCCAGTTCCTGGCCGGCAAGGAGCGGACCCAGGAAGAGTTTTTCCACACCTTCAACACGCTGCACGAAGCCGGCCGGCAACTCGTGATTACCAGCGACCGTCCGCCCAAGGAGATCCCCACGCTGGAGGACCGCCTGCGCAGCCGGTTCGAGTGGGGGCTGATCGCGGACATCCAGCCGCCCGACCTGGAAACGCGCATCGCCATCCTGCGCAAGAAGGCGGAGCAGGACAGCCTGGTGCTCCCCAACGCGGTGGCCGAGTACATCGCCCGCGTGGTCCAGTCCAACATCCGGGAGCTGGAGGGTGCGCTCATCCGCGTCGTCGCCTACGCCACTCACACGCGGACGCTCATCACGCCCGAACTGGCCGCGGAAGCGTTGAAGGAGATGCTGCCCGCAGGCAGGAGCCAGCCCGTCACCATCCCGGCGATTCAGAAGGCGGTCGCCGAAGTCTTCGGCATCCGCACAGAGGAGATGCGGGCCAAACGGCGCACCAAGGGTGTGGTGTTCCCCCGCCAGGTCGCCATGTACCTGGCCCGAGAGCTGACCGACGCCTCGCTTCCTCGCATCGGCGACGAGTTCGGGGGCCGGGACCACACCACAGTGATCCATGCCTGCGCGCGCGTGCGGCACGCCCTGGAGCATGACCCCCATCTCGAAGCGACCGTCAAGTCCATCATCGAAGGGTTTCAGCAACACGCATAACCTGTGCGCGGCCCTGGGGACAACGCGGAGGATGTCCCCATCTTCCCCGGACGGCTGCTGCACGCTCCCATCCTGTGGATAACCCGGGGAGAGTCATCCTCAGCCTGTCCACAGGGGGAAACTCAGCCAGGACGGGACTGTCCGCGTTTATCCCCGCTGTTCACAGGTAAGAAGATGACGGGTGAAGAAAAGCAATTATACATAGGACTTAATACAGGGCTGGGGGCTTGCGGGGGATGAAAATTCAGTGTGCACGCGACCATTTGCATAGGGCTGTACAGGTGGTAAGTAGAGCTATATCCACGAAAAGTACGATGCCCATCCTGAACAATGTGTTTCTGGGGTCGCAGAAAAATGCCATCAAGCTCATGGCTACTGACCTGGAAACGGGGATGCAAATCAGCATTCCCGCCACGGTAACCGAAGGTGGTGCCATTACGATTCCCGCGCGGCTCTTCACAGAGATCGTGGCCCACCTTCCAGAAGATGATGTGCAGCTCCAGGTTAAAGAAGAGGCGCCGACAACCATCGAAGTCGCATGTGGGGCCAGTTCCATGGAGGTTTTGGGGTTGCCCGCCACCGATTTTCCTCTGGCTCCCGAGCCTGAAAGCGAGGCCGTGTGCGAAGTCACCGGCGAACTGCTGCGTGGCATGATCCGTCAGACGATTTTCTCAGCATCCACCGACGAGACGCGCCCGTTTCTGACCGGCGTGTATCTGCTCGTGGAGGGCAAGGAGATCAAGATGGTGGCCACGGACGGCGGCCGGCTGGCGCTGCGCCGGGTGTCGCTGGACCCGCCGGCGCGGCAGAAGATGAACGCCATCGTGCCTGCCAAGACCATGCACGAACTGGCCCGGGCGCTCGCGGGTGGGGAGGAGAAAGTGACCGTCAACCTGGCGGAGAAACAGGTGGTGTTCGTTCAGGGGCAACTTCGGGTGACGTCGCGCCTCATTGCCGGACAGTTTCCCAACTACCAGCAGGTCATCCCGCAAGAATTCAAGCAGCGCATCCGGGTGAACACCGACAGACTGCTGCAGGCGGTCCGCCGGGTCAGCATCACGGCGCGGGACTCCGCGAACGTGGTGAGGTTTGAAGTGGCGGGGGCCAAGATGACCATCTCCTCCAACACGCCGGAGGTCGGCCGCGCCCGGGAAGAGGTAGAGGTCGCCGCGGAGGGAGAGGGCATGCAGGTGGCCTTCAACGCCAAGTACCTCCTGGACGTGCTGGGCGTGCTGGACGCCGAGGAGACGCAGCTGGAGCTGACCGGTCCGCTCAGCCCGGGCACGCTGCGACCGGGCGGGCGCAACGACTACATCTACGTGCTGGCGCCGGTCCGGGTGTACGCGTGAGCCCCCGCAGCCAAGCGCCGGCTGTCCGCGATGTCCGTATCAGCACCGAGACCATCGAACTCGAGCAGTTCCTGAAGTGGGCGCAGGTGGTCCCCAGCGGCGGGACAGCCAAGCAGTTGATCCGGTGCGGCCGGGTCAGGGTGAACGGGGAGGTTGAGCGGCGGCGTGGGCGCACGTTGCGTTCGGGAGACCTGGTGGACGTGGGTGCGGGAGTTCCGGTCCAGGGCCCGGCGGGCGTGCTCCGCGTGATGCGCTGAGAAGGTAGTCAGAAAACAGGCGCGAGTTTGGGCGAACGAGCGGCTCCTCAAGGGGGTCAGCGGGGCATCTGGGCGCCTATTTTCATACTTCAGGGTGAGCCAAGGGCTCATGCATAGCTGCGTCGGAAACATGCCGGGAGCGAAACACCTCATAGCCAGGTAATTGGGGCCAGGGCATGCACCTGCTGGAGCTGTTTCTCCGTAACTTCCGCAACTACCGCCGCGCGGAGGTGCGCCTCGAGCGCGGCATCAACGTGTTTGTGGGGCACAACGCCCAGGGGAAGTCCAACCTGCTGGAGGCGGTGTACCTGTGCGCCACCGGCCGGTCCCACCGCACCCAGAGGGATGAGGAGATGATCCGCGCCGGCGAGGACCGGGCGGTGGTGCGATGCCGCGCTGCGGGCGGTCTGGGAGAGGAGACCCTGGAGGTGCGCCTCGGCAGGGAGGACGGAGAGCCCGTTGCCAAGGAGTTCCGGGTCAACGGCATGGAGGTAGAGCGGGGCGAGCTGCTGGGGCGGCTGCCGGTGATCCTGTCGTCGCCCCTGGACCTGGACATCATCCGGGGGGCGGCAGGCGCGCGCCGGCGGTTCCTCGACGGGATGCTGAGCCAGCTCAGCCCCGCCTACTACTTCACCTTGCTGCGGTACGCGCGGGTGCTGCAGCAACGCAACCGGCTCCTGCGGCAGGGGCACGCCGGCGGCATGGAGGCCTGGGATGAACAGATGGTGGCGCTGGGGACGGTGCTCGCCGCGCGCCGGCACGCCGCGGTGACCCGGCTGGCCCCCCGCGCGACACGGATCTACGGCGAGATCGTGGGCGGGCGCGAGGAACTGGTGCTGACCTACCGGCCGGTGTGGGAGGGGAGCGGGGAGGAGGAAATCTCGGCCGCGGGCCGGCGGGCGCTGGCGGCGGTGCGGGCGCTGGAGCGGCAACGCGGCACGAGTCTGAGCGGGCCGCATCGGGACGACCTCACCGTGGTCGCGGGCGGCATGGAGTTGCGGGCATTCGGTTCCCAAGGACAGCAGCGCGCCGCGGCGCTGGCGGGGCGCCTGGCGGAGTGGGAGCTGCTGCGGGAGGACCGGGGCGAGGACCCGGTGCTGCTGCTGGACGACGTGCTGGCGGAGCTGGACGACCGCCGGCAGGCGTATCTGCTGGACCGCGTGGCGCGTGGCGCGCAGGCGCTGCTCACCACGACTGCGGTCCGCGAAACTGCGGTGCCGCTGCCCGCTATCCGGCGGTTCTGGGTGGTCTCCGGCACGGTGGAGGAAACCGCGGGTGACGTTCGTACCCCTTAAGGCTCTCCTCAAGGCCACCGCCCAGCGGCTGGGCTGGGAGAACCGCGCCGCTGCCTTGCGGGCGCTGGAGGTGTGGCCGCAGGTGGTGGGAACGGAAGTGGCCCGCCACGCCCGGGCCATGGGAGTGCGGGACGGCGTGCTGACCGTGGCCACCGCGCACCCGGCGTGGTCGCAGGAGCTGTCGCTGCGGCGGCGGGTTCTGATGGCGGATCTCGCCAGCCGGCTCGGCCCGGGTGTGATCACCGACATCCGGTTCGTGCAAGAGCGCGGCGGGGGCGGGTCGGAGGCGCAGGCGGCCGGCGGTGGGTTGCCGCTCAGCCTGGAGGACGAAGCGGGCATCGAAGCCGCCGTGGCGGACATCAAGGACGAGGACCTGCGCGAGGCGGCACGGCGGGCCTTCCGGGCT
>JACQTN010000146.1 GCA_016210785.1 Armatimonadota bacterium | reverse complement strand
GTCTTCTACCTGGCCCTGCCGCCGGCCGCCTTCCCCGGCACCATCGCCGGGCTGGGCGGGGCCGGGCTGAACCGTAGCGCCGGCTGGACGCGGCTGGTCATCGAGAAACCGTTCGGGCGCGACCTGCCGTCGGCGCAGGATCTCAACCGCGTGGTGCACCGGCACTTCGACGAGGCGCAGGTCTACCGCATCGACCACTACCTGTGCAAGTAGACGGTGCAGAACCTGCAGGACTTCCGGTTCGCCAATCCCATCTACGAGACCCTGTGGAACCGCGACCGGGTGGAAAGCGTGCAGATCACCGTCGCGGAGACCCTGGGGAGGGAGGGACGGGCCGGCTACTCCGAGGAGGCGGGCGCCCTGCGTGACATGGGGCAGAACCACCTGACCCAGTTGCTCGCGCTCACCGCGATGGAGATTCCGGGCGCGTTTGAGGCCGACGCCATCCGGCATGAGAAGGTCAAGGTGCTCCGGTCCGTCGCACCCGTCACCCCGGGGGACGTCGTCCTGGGGCAATACACCCGCGGGCAGATCGAGGGACAGGACGTACCCGGTTACCGGGAGGAAGCGGGCGTCGCCCCGGATTCCCGGGTCGAGACCTTCGTCGCCGTGAAGGTGCAGGTGGCCAACTGGCGCTGGCACGGGGTGCCGTTTTACCTGCGTACGGGCAAGCGTCTGCCGCGGCGCGTCACCCAGGTCGCCGTCACATTCCGCTGCCCGCCGGTCTCGGTGTTCCAACCCTTCGACGCCTGCGAGATCCACTCCAACGTCCTGGTGCTCACCCTGCAGCCGGACGAGGGGTTCGACTTGCATTTTGAGGTGAAGATGCCGGGCCAGCCGCTCACCCTCCAGACGCAGCGCCTGCACTTCCGATACGCGGAGGCGTTTGCGCCGCTGCCCGACGCCTATGAAACGCTGCTGCTCGACATCGTGGCGGGTGATCAGACGCTGTTCGTGCGCGCCGACGAAGTGGAGGCCGCCTGGCGGCTGTACACGCCGCTATTGGAGCCGCCGCCGGTGCATTCCTACCCGGCCGGCACCTGGGGGCCATCCGCCGCGGAGGGGCTGCCGGCGCAGGAGGGGCACCGATGGTGCGTGCCGGAAGCGCGGAGCGGGCATGAACGCCAGTGATCGGGGAGACATCGTCATCTGCCCCGACGTCGCCACACTGGCCCGTGAGGTCGCGCGCCGGTTCGCCGAGCACGCCCGTCGGGCGGTGGCCGCGCGGGGCCGCTTCATGGTGGCGCTCTCCGGCGGCTCGACGCCGCGGGGGCTGTATGCGGTGCTGGCCGGCGATCCCTATCGAGAGGACATCCTATGGGCCCGCACGCACGTCTTCTGGGGGGATGAGCGCTGCGTCCCGCCCGATCACCCGGAGAGCAACTACGGGATGGCGCGGGAGGTGCTCCTGTCCCGGGTACCGGTCCCTCCCGAAAACGTCTACCGGATGGTCGGCGAGCACGCCGACCCCGAGGCCGCCGCGGCGCGCTACGAGGCGGTGCTGCGCGAGGTCTTCCACCTGGATGCCGGGAACGTACCCGTCTTCGACCTCATCCTGCTCGGGCTGGGCGACGACGGGCATACCGCGTCGCTGTTTCCGGGCAGCGCCGCGCTCAGGGAGCAGCGGCGCCTGGTCGCGGCGCCCTTCGTGGACCGGCTGAACGTCTACCGTCTGACCCTCACGCCGCCGGTCTTCAACCATGCCGCGGCGGTGATGTTTCTCGTGGCCGGCTGGAGCAAGGCTGCGGGCCTGCGGGCGGTCCTGGAAGGGCCCGACCGGCCCGAGCGGTTGCCGGCCCAGATCGTCCGGCCCGAACGGGCTACGCTGCTGTGGCTGGTGGACCAGGCGGCCGCGTCGCTGCTCACCCGGCGCGCATGAACACCAGGGCTTGGAGAACCTTCACGGAGGTGATGAGATGGCCGAGCGTGTGCATGTGAGCCTGCGGATCGAGGGGATGACGTGCGACGGCTGCGCGCGGCACGTGACCAAGGCACTGCAGGGCGTCTCCGGGGTGCACGAGGCCCGGGTACCGGGGTGGCAGGCCGGGAAGGCCACCGCCGTCGCCGACGCCGGGATCGGCGATGACGCACTGATCCGCGCCGTGGCGGACGCCGGCTACCACGCCGTCGTTCTGGAGCGGCGGCCGGTGGAGGGCGACCGGCGCGTGCCGGCCGCGGAGGGGGCCGACCTTGACCTCATGGTCGTTGGCGGCGGGTCGGCCGGGTTCGCCGCGGCTATCAAGGGTGCGGAGCTGGGCGCCAGAGTGGCCATCGTGGAGGGCGGGACGATCGGAGGCACCTGTGTCAACGTCGGGTGCGTCCCCAGCAAAACGCTCATCCGGGCGGCCGAGCTGTGCTACCACTCCGCCTACCCCGCCTTTGAAGGTCTCACGGCCTGCCCGCCTCCGCAAGACTGGCAGCGGGTGGTCCAGCAGAAGAACGAGCTGGTCGCATCGCTACGGCAGGGGAGTACGTGGATGTCATGAGCATCTACCCCAACATCACCCTGGTCCGTGGGCGCGCGCGGCTGACCGGAGGCCGCGGCGTGATCGTCGATGGTCGATCGTATACGGCCGGCAAGATCGTCCTGGCCATGGGCGGTCACAACTGGGCGCCGCCGATCCCGG
>JACQTN010000145.1 GCA_016210785.1 Armatimonadota bacterium | reverse complement strand
GGGAACTTCCGCTCCTGCCCTCCCAGGCCGACCAAGTCCACCGCCCGGCCGATCCGGGCGGCCGCCTCTCCCGCGGGCACGCGCCGCATCCGCAACCCATAGCCCACGTTCTCCCTCACGGTCATGTGCGGGAACAGCGCGTACTCCTGGAAGACCATGGCCGTGTTCCGGCGGTGCGGAGGAACACTGGTGACGTCCCGGTCGCGGATCAACACGCGTCCTTCATCCGGTTGGTAGAATCCCGCGATGATGCGCAGCGTCGTGGTCTTCCCGCATCCGGAGGGGCCGAGGAGCGTAACGAACTCGCCCTCCGGCACGTCGAGGGAGACGTGGTCCACGGCGCGGAAAGTACCCAGGACCTTGGAAACGTCGAGGAGCCGGACGTGGGCAGGAGTCGCCGCCGGAGTCACCACATCGCCACCGCCATCGTCACGCTCGTGATCGCCAGCGCCGCCGCCGGGGTCGTCACGGCCGTCGCCGCTGTGCCCGCATCATGTCCGGAGGCATCCCGTACGTCCCACCATTTCATCGCGGTCTCGTGCCGTCCCCCGTGTGTATCCTCACTCACGCCGTCGCCATCGGCCGCAGCCCGCGTCCCAGCAACAGCCTCGCCACCGCCACCCCGGCCAGCGTGATCGCCAGCAGCGCCGTGGTCAGCGCCGCGGCCGCGCCCCAGAACCCGCCGCCGATCATGGAGAGGATCGAGTACGTCGCGACCAGGTTGCGCGGGGTCACCAGGAAGACGACGATGCTCAGGTTGGTGACCGCCCGGATGAACGCCGTGATGAAGGACGCGGTGAAGGCGGGGCGGAGGAGAGGGACGTAGACGTCCCACAGCACGCGCAAGCCGGGCGCACCCAGGTTCTGCGCCGCTTCTTCGATGGATTTGTCGATCTGCTTCAACTGCGCCACCGCCGCCTGGTAGCCCATGGGGATGTGCCAGAACGCCAGCGCCAGCACCAGGATCCACTCCGTGCCGGCCAGGATCAGCGGCGGGGCATTGAACGCCAGCAGATAGCCCACGCCGATGAACACCCCGGGTAGCGCCGCGGGCAAGACGGCCAGGAAGTCGACGATCTTCAGCAAGGGGAGATCGCGGCGGGACGTGATGAAGGCCGCCACCACCGCCACGGCGCTGGTAACGAGCGCGCTCCAGGCCCCCACCTTCAGGCTGTTGAGCAACTGCGCGCCGCCCTGGGCGATCCCCAGGCGCCAGTGGTGCAGCGTGGGCGTCCAGTTGTACCCCCACGTGGTGGCCACGCTCCCCGCGATCACGCCCACATACACCAGCCCGACCAGGATGCTGACCAGCACGCAGACGCCGAAGAGCGACCACTTGATGAGGGGCGGCGTCGCCGGCCGCGCGATCGGCGAGCCCTTCCCGGCCACCGTCGTGTAGGCGCGCCGGCTCACCCAGAAACGCTCTAGCAGGAAGAGCCCGATCGTCGGCACGATGAGGATCGCGACCACCACCGCGGCGCCGTTGAGGTCTGCCAGGCCTTCGATGCGAAACCACGCCTCTGTCGCAAGAAGCGGATACCCGCCCGCGATCACCACCGCGTTCCCGAAGTCGGCCAGCACCGAGATGGCGACCACCAGCATGGCCGCGGCGACTCCGGGGCGCGCCAGGGGAAACAGGATGGTGCGGATCACGGCGCTCTCATGGGCGCCCAGGTTGCGCGCCGCGTGCTCCAGCGTCGGCGTGATCTGGTCCAGCACCGCGCCGATGATGAGCGCGGCGAACGGGAAGAACGCCACCGTCTGCACCAGCCACAGCCCCGGCCAGCCGTAGATGTTGACGTCCAGGCCGAGCAGGCCCCGCGTGATCATCCCCTGGCGCCCGAACATGAGGATGTAGGAGAACGCCACCATGAAGGGCGGCGCAAAGAGCGGGAGCACGCTGAGCGTCTGGAAGAGGCGGCGGAGCGGCAGGTCCTGGCGGCTGATGGCGAACGCGTACAGGAACCCGACGCCGGTCGCGGTGGCGGTGGAGAGGACCATCATCACCAGGCTGTTGCGCGCCGCCTGGAGCCAGCGCGCGTTGGCGGGGATGGCCAGGTAGTCGCGGAGCCCGGGGGTGATGAGGACGCGGAAGGAGGGGTACAGGACGAAGAGGAGGAGCAGCGCGCCAACCGCGGCGAAGGCGGCGGTCTGGCCCGGGTCCGCGGCCATTCGCCGGATGGTCCGCACAGACATCGCCGGTCGGCGCCCTACCAGGAGCCCGGCTTTGCGGGCGCGCCGGGCCTCATCCCGCAAGCGGGCATCGTTCCGCGGCCGGCGCTCGCGCCCGGCTGCGCTTCACGGCGCCACCTGGGCGTGCGCCGTCGCCCGCCCACCCCACGTCACCGCCCGATCTCGCGCTGCCAGCGCTCCCGCACGCGTTGCATGTTGTCGATCGCCCACTGCCGGTCGTACTTCACGAACTTCAGCGTGGAGGGATCGGGCATGCCCTTGGGCCGCGGCGCATCCGTCCGCACGGGGTAGCGCAGCCCGAAGGCCGCGTTGACCCCCTGCGGGAACTTGTCCATCAGGAAGTCCACGAACTGCTTCGCGTCGTTGGCGTTGGGGCCGCCCTTGATGATGGAGACGCCGCCGATCTCGATGGCCGTGTCCGGCGGGAAGACGATCTCGACCGGGTAGCCCTGGTTGCGGGCCATGGCCTGGATGTCGTGTCCCCAGTTCATCCCGATGACGGCCTCGCCGCGCGAGACCATGATGATGCCGGCCGGCGCGGTCGGCGTGAACTGCTGGGCCTGGCCGGCCAGTTGCTTCAGCCACGCCCAGGCGCGATCCTCGCCCAGGCGGAAGATCTGCGTGGCGGTGAAGATGAACCCGCCGCCCGTGGTGATGGGGCTCGGCATCACGAACTGGCCCCGGTAGGCGGGGTTCAGGAAGTCATCCCACGTGGCGGGCGGGCGGACGCCTCGGGGCGCCGCGACGGCCTGGAAACGCTCGGTGTTGTACATGATGGCGAGCGCGCCGATGTACCAGCCGTGCCAGAACCCGCTCGGGTCGATGAACTCGGG
>JACQTN010000143.1 GCA_016210785.1 Armatimonadota bacterium | reverse complement strand
GTCCAGCACCGGCGCCGGCGTCATGTACTGCGGCTACACGAAGGAAGAGGTGGCGGCGGCGGTGGACGAGGCGGCCCGGGCGGGCAAGGGGGTGGCCGTCCACGCCCACGGGGGGCCCGCCATCGACATCAGCCTGGAGACCGGCGTCTTCTCCATCGAGCACGGCGCGCTGCTGTCGCCGGCGCAGATCGAGGCGGTGGCGCGCACGGGCGCCTGGGTCGTTCTCACCATGACCCTGATCCTGCACGACGACGGCCTGATGAAGGTGGATGGCCAGAACCCGGCGATCCGCGAGCGCATCTTGCTGGGGCGGGAGAAGCTCGGCGAGACCGTGCGGCGGATGATTCAGGCCGGCGTGCGCCTGGCCGTGGGCACGGACGCGCTGCACGGCAGGCTGACCTGGGAGGCGGAGTACCTGGTGCAGTTTGGCATGAGGCCGCTGGACGCCATCACCTGCGCGACCCGCAGCGGCGCGGAGGTGTGCGGGGTGCTGGACGAGACCGGCACGCTGGAGGTGGGGAAGTCCGCGGACATCATCGCCGTGGAGGGCGATCCATCCGCCCATATCGCCGTGCTGCGCCGGGTGCGTCTGGTGATGAAGCACGGCGAGCGGTACGACACGTTGTCGCCTCAATAGGCAGACTCCCTCTCCCCCGGGAGAGGGTGGGGGTGAGGGGACGAAGAGACGAAGAGGAGGGGAGATCCGCTATGAAGATCACCTATCTCGGTCACTCGTGCTTTCTCCTGGAGACGCGCGCGGGCACCCGCGTGCTTATCGATCCCTACGATGACAAGGTCGGGTACCCCGTGCCGCGCGTCGCCGCGGACGTGGTGGTGCTGACCCACGAGCATGGCGACCACGCCTACGTGGAGATGGCCACGGGGTCGCCGAAGGTCGTCCGCGGGCTGAAGGAGGGCGGCCAGGAGCACGCCCGCGTCGCGGAGACGGTGAAGGGCGTCAAGATGTCCACGGTCCACACCTACCACGACGAGAACAAAGGCGCCCAGCGCGGCCGCAACGCCATGGTGCTGTTCGAGGCCGACGATGTGAAGGTGCTGCACGCGGGAGACCTGGGCCACGACCTGGACGACGCCGCGGTGAAGGCGGCCGCCGGCGCGGACGTCCTGATGATCCCTGTGGGCGGGCACTACACCATTGACGCGAAGATGGCGGACGTGGTGATCGGCAGGCTGCGGCCCCGCGCGGTCATCCCCATGCACTTCAAGACCGAGGTGAACGCCGGCTGGCCGATCTCCACCATCGATGCCTTCCTCGCCGGCAAGACCCATGTGAAGCGGGTGGGGCACGGGGTGGAGGTCAAGGACCTGCCCGCGCAGCCGGAAGTGTGGGTGATGGACTGGAAGGGATAAGTGGACGTCTTCAGCCGGGCCGCGCGCCGCACCATCTTGTCGCTGGCAGCACATCCCGGCGTGCGGCGGTGGGTGGGCCGGCACGGGATGCGGCTGGGGGCAGCCCGCTTTGTGGCCGGGGAGACGCTGGACCAGTGTGTGGAGGTCCTGCGGCGGCTCAACGCGGCGGGTCTCGTCACTAATACGACACTGTTGGGTGAAGGGGTGAAGGATGCCGTGGCCGCGGCGGCCATCGGCGAGACGTATCTCGGCGTGCTGGACCGCATCGCCGCGGAGGGGCTGCGGACGAACCTGGCCGTCAAGCTCACGCACCTGGGGTTGGACGCGGGCGAGGACGTGGCCTGCAGCAACGTGGCGCGGCTGGTGGCGCGCGCGGCGGAGCTGGGCAATTTCATCCGCATCGACATGGAGGAGTCGGCGCGGGTGGACGCCACGCTGCGGATCTACCGTCGCCTGCGCTCTGACGGCTTCGACAACGTGGGGACCGTGCTGCAGTCGTACCTGTATCGCAGCGAGGAGGACCTGCGCAGCCTGCTTCCTCTCCGGCCAAATCTGCGCATCGTGAAGGGCGCCTACCTGGAGCCTCCGGAGGTGGCGTATCCCGGCAAGGCCGACGTGGACCGCAACTTCATCCGCCTGGCGGAGATCATGCTGACCGACGGCGGCTATACGGCGGTGGCCACCCACGACGAGCGAATCATCGTCCATGTCATGGAGTTCACCCAGCGGAAGGGCATCGGCCGGGACCGCTTTGAGTTCCAGATGCTGTACGGCGTGCGGCCGGGGACGCAGCTCGATCTGGTGAGGCAGGGGTATCGGGTGCTGGTGGCGACGCCCTACGGCGCGGACTGGTACCCCTATCTGATGCGCCGGCTGGCGGAGCGGCCGGCCAACGTGTTGTTCGTGGTGCGGAATCTCTTCCGGCGCTAGGCGACGTGCGGACCTTTCACCACTGCGTCATCTTCTGCGGCTAACGGCATGGCGCGCTAGCCGCGCGTGGTTCTTCTGCGCGTGGGCTGCATGCGTTTGTTGGGCGGTTCGCGATGGCCCATTTTGCGCGGTGCCGCCACTGCTGGTTGTGATCTCGGGCGGCGTGCTGGGACTCTATGCAGCATGCCCTCAACGCTTAGGTCTTCATCCACGTCAGGCCAGCGCCCTCCTTGGCCAGTCCCGATGATACGGAAGTTCGCGCGCTGCGCCGGAGTTGCCCTCAGATAATCGCCATGACCAAGCCAGCGGCACGCTGATGCCCCGGCCGTCGGCGAGATGCGCGATAATCTCGTCTTCGGTGACGCGCACGTCTTGAATACGGGGATCGCTGCTAGCCACAGTGTTCATGC
>JACQTN010000152.1 GCA_016210785.1 Armatimonadota bacterium | reverse complement strand
TGTTCCCGGCCGGGGGAGGCTCTTCGCCGGCACGTGTCTCGTGGTTCAGAGGAGCACCATGCTACCGCGCTCGCCGGACTCACGGCGGGCACGTTCGACATTGTTCGTCGTGCCCCGTCCTACCGCGCTGGCCGGACTCACGGCGCCCCACGTGAACCCCTGAAACATTCAACGCCCCGGCCCTTTCCGTGCCGGGCACAGCGCGCTGTCACGTTCGCCCACTGGAGGCGTCCTCGCACGCCGTTCCCGGTCTATGCCGCCGCCCCGCCCGGAATCCCCGGCACGCTTCTCCGACACCACCCCACCGGCCCGCGCGCCGCCCCGCGGGATCTCGCGGTGCGGAAGAACTGGTCCGATCGCTGGAACATATAAGTGAGGCGGTCGCACGGAGGCGGACGGGCTGCGGAATGCACGGGCGGCAGACTTGGAGTACATGATGGCCTGCACACGGACTTCCGGCAACGCGGCTCCAGCGGGCGCGGCGCGGCGGATGGCGGCGCGGGTGCGGCGGGCGATGATTTTGCTGGCGGCGGCGCTGCTGCTGGCCGGCGGTCCCGCGGTGGCCACGCCGCCCGCGGCGCCGGCCGCCCAGGGTGCGCCCGGCGCCGCGGGCGGACCCGGCGATCCGCGTCGTCTTGACTCCGGCGCGGCACAGGTGGGTCCCGGCGACATCCAGCAGGTCTCCGTCCGCGTGGCCCTGGACGGCGGCGCCCTTCACTCCGTCCTCACCGAGCGCATCATCAGCACCATCCGCGCCATCGCAGAGCGCCTGCTGCTGGGACGGCGCCCCGACGCGGTGGCCCGCGCCGAAGCGCAGGTGGGTCAGGTCCTCACCTCCGTGGTGGGCCGCGTCCTGAGCGGCTTCTCGGTGATGGAAACGTCGATCCAGCCGGGCCGCGAGGCGGTGGTCCGCGTGCGGTTGCGCCCGGTCGGCCGAGCCGTCCAGGAGGTGGAGGTGGCGCCGAACCTGGGCGCCGTCCATCCGCGCCTGCGCCCGCTCCTGGCAGGGCAGTTGAGCACGCGCGCCGCGCCCTCGCTGGCGGCGCTGGTGCGCGGCGTGCCCACGGAGGCCCTGGAGTGGGCAACGCCCATCATCGAGGCCAGCGGGCGCGAGACGGTGGAAGCGGCGCTGCCCGGGTTCACCGCGTCGTTCGGTCTCCAGGATGTCCCCCTCACCAAACTTACGGTGGTGGTCACGCCCAAGGACAGCCGGATCATCCGCGACATCGGCGTGCGGTTCCGCTCCTCCTCCATCCCGCTGCTCCTCCTGGAGCAGCACGGCCCGCAGGTGGCGTCCATGGCCGAGCCGTTGCGCGGGCTCCCGGTGGCGTACGCCCAGGCCAACCGCGCGCAACTGGAAGATCTGCTGGCGCGCGAGATGGCCGCCAACGAACTGACGCGGGAGTACCGCCTCATCGCGCGGCCGGCGCTGTCGGTGGCCGAGACCACCTACGTCACGGTGGTGGCGGACTCCCTCCTCTACCGCGGCCGGATCGAAGCCCAGCTCAACATCGGGGCCCAGGCGCCGCCGCCGCAGATCATTGCGCACGTCGGCAAGATGGCCACGCCCACCCTGGAGTTGTTCGCGGAAACCTATCTCACGCCCACCACGCTGGGGCTGACCTGGGACGTGGGCGCACGCTACGATCTCTCCGAGCGCACGGCGCTGGGCCTGAGCCAGCATCTCAGCGCCCAGGGCGTGAGCCTGTGGACCCTGTACCGGCCGTCCAACGAGGTGAGCCTGCGCGCGGAGTACAACTGGGCCCAGCAGCTGCTGGAGGGGCGGCTCGGTTACCGGCTCAACAGCTTCCTGTCGTGGGAGGTGGTGGGCACCTCGCGCGGCGAATGGTGGCTGCGGTTAGTGAGCAATCTCTGAAACCATGCGCAGGACCGGCTTCCCACGATGCGTGGGTACCGGCACTGCCGCTGCACAGCGCACGATGTGGCTCGCGCGCCGGGTCCGAGCATCGCCGGTGCGTGGTTCTGTGCAGCGTCAGGGGGGCGACGCGATGTCGGTGAGCGCGGTAGGGCGGTGCACTCCGCAGTTCGTGGAACGTGCGGAGGTATCGGAAGGGCGCCGTGAGTTCAGTGAGCGCGGCAGAATGGAGCACATTGCGGGGGAGTGGCACGCGCTGTGCCGGGAGTCGGTGAGTGCAGTAGAACGGTGCACGCAGCAGGAGGGTGGCACGCGCCGGGAAGCGCCCTCCCCCTCCGAGATAATGGTGGCTGCGGCTCGTAAGCAACCCGTAAGATCCTCCGAGCAACCGGCGATCCCATCGGTGGAAATCGTCCGTGGATTATGGTAGAGTGTCCACGGTTACCTCTCGAGCGCTCAGAAGCTGTGTTGGTGAGCGCGGTACAACGCAGCACCTTGTAGAAGAGGAGCACGTGCCTCAGGAGCTGAGTCGGTGAGCGCGGTAGGAAGCAGCACCTTGCAGAAGAGTGGCACGTGCCTCAGAAGCTGAGCCGGTGAGCGCGGTAGGAAGCAGCACCTTGTAGAAGGGTAGCACGTGCCTTAGAAGCTGAGCCGGTGAGCGCGGTAGCAGAGTACACCTTGCAGAGGAGTGGCACGCTTAGAAGCTGAGTCGGCGAGCGCGGTAGGGAGCAACTCCTTGTAGAAAGGTAGCACGTGCCGTCCGAAGCTGGGTGGGCGAGCGCGGCAGCGAGTAACTCCTTGTAGAACGGTAGCACGTGCCAAGGGGGAGATGCTGGTGAAGCGCACTTACAAGATGGTGGCGATGGCCGCCGTGGTGGTGGCCCTGGTCGTCGGAGTGGCCGCGGCGGTGCTGTTCCTGACGCCGACGGCCGCCACCGTGTTCGGGCAGTCCTTCAGCGTGGGCTACGTGGACATGCCGCGCCTGCTGGAATCGCATCCGCGCCGCGCGGCGTCCGAGAAGGCGCTGCAGGAGTTCTTCCAGGCCAAGCAGCGGGAGTTCCAGGACAAGGCGAAGAACATGGCCCCGCCCCAGCGGCAGCAGCTCGACCGCCAGCTCCAGCAGCAGATTCTCCAGAAGCGGCAGGAGCTGCTGGGCGGTCTGGACAAGGACATCCGCACGGCGATCGCCAAGGTGGCGCGCGACCGTACCGTGAGCGTCGTGCTGGATCGCTCGGTGGTTCTGTACGGCGGCGTCGATCTCACCGAGGACGTGATCAAACTCCTGCAGCAGGGGAAGTAGGGTAGCGGTGCGGGTCGCGCTTCTCATCGTGCTGCTCGCCGCCGGCCTGCTGAGCGGGTGCCGGCCTCGGGCGCAGACGTCGAAAGAGTCATCGCCGCCTCCGCCGTCCCCGCCGCCGTCCGCGGCCTCGCCCGGCGGTATCCTGCAGCTTCCCGGCGCCACGCTGGGCCCGTCCCAGCCCCAGGTGGGCATCGTCGACCTGACCGCGGTGGCGCGCGTGCATCCCCGATGGCCAGCGCTGGAGACCTTGAGCCGGGATATGGAGGCGCTGCAGATTCAGATCGCCGCTCCGCCGCCGCCGCCCCCGCTGCCCCGATTCGACTTCGAGGCAATCCTGCGAGAGGAGGCCGAGCGGCTCCGCGTTCTGCTCCAGGGAGAGGTGGCGGCGCTGCGCGCGCAGGCGCAGCGCGAGCTGGACGAGTACCTGGCCGAGCAGTCCAAGGCGCAGGAGGCCAGGCTGCAGGAACTGCGCAAGGCCCTGGAGGAGGAACTGAAGCGGGACGTGGAGGCCCGCCAACGGGCCGCCCAGGCCGAGGTGAACGCTTTCGAAGGCAGGGTGCTGGAGGAGTACAGGCTGCCGCTGCTCAACCTCCGCCTGAAACTGCAGACCGTCCAGTTCACCTCCCGGGAAGAGAGCGAGCGGCTGGTGAAGGAGTTCGAGCGCCTCCAGGCGGAGCGCTCCGCTAAGATCAAGACGCACGAGCAGGAAGTGGAGGCGGCGCTCAACGAGGACCAGAAGAAGCGC
>JACQTN010000165.1 GCA_016210785.1 Armatimonadota bacterium | reverse complement strand
CGTTTCACCCGGCTCGCGCCGGTTCGTCACTGTGGCGCTGGTCCTCGCCTCGCGGCGGACGGGAGCTACCCGCTACCCTGCCCTGCGGAGCCCGGACTTTCCTCGGGCCTTTGCCGCTGCCAATCAGCACAGCGGCGGTGCCCGCAGCCGCCCGGCCTGCTCCCGTCACCATCGTAGCACGGCCCGGGGTCCCGGTTCAACCAACGCCGGTCGCCTTCACGTTTAAGTTTCGCCGGTGCCCGCCGATAATGCCGTGGTATGCACCCAGGACCGTCGGCCCCGGTCTCATGGTGCGGTGCCCCGCGCAGAGCGGCAACTGAATAGACACTCTCCCGACAAAGGCAAACCGTCCGAGAGGACGGGGCGCAAAGCCACGGGACTCCCAGGAGTCAGCCGGGCTGCCGAAGAGGAGGCGTGGAGCCATCGCCTACTCCGGTTCGGAGCCCGCGGAGTAGGCGATTTGCGTTGCCGGAGGAGGAAGAGGCTTATCGTCAGGCGGCACCCCGTGCCGCCATTTTGAGCAAGGAGGATGGGAGATGAAGCGTCTGATCGGGCTGTTGCTGTTGATGACGGGGGTGGCGGGCGCGCTCGTCACCTCGACCGCGTATGCGGGGGAGGATCTGTCCGGCGAAGATCCGCCGATGGCGGCTGCCGGCTCGGATCGAAACGCCGCCGGCATGACGGCCGGGCCCTTGACCCCGAGCGGCACCGACACGGGTGGTGCCGTGAACGCGGGCAACAAGGAGTACACGGGCGACCGCGACCGCGGAGGCCGGTAGCACAGCGCGACGAGTTCCAGCGAGTTCAGGGAGGCTTCCAAGATGGCAGCATCGCCGAGGGCGCTTCCTGCCCGCGCCCGGCTGTTTCTGTGGAGCGTGCTGGGAGCCGCAGCGTGCCTGATCGCGGCGATCGCCGCCCGCAGCACGGGTATGGCCCTCTCGTGGCCGGAGGCGGCCGCAGCCGCTCCGGTCATGGCCGCCGCAGCGGCGCTGGTGTTTCTTGCCCGCATCTATCCGGTGGTCCTGACAGAGAAGAGGCCGGTAAAGATCACCTTCCGGCTGGACGGCGTGGTGGTCTTTGCGGCCGTTTTGCTCCTCCCCGCGATCCAGGCGGTGCTGATCGCCGCGGTGGGGGTGGGTCTCCACCAGATCTACGTGCGCATCAAGAAGCGCGAGTACTGGTATGTCTGCGCGTTCAACACGGCTCAGCAGGTCCTGGCGGTGGGGATTTCCGCAATGACCTACCAGCCCTTCGACTACACGTCGACCCCGGTCCTGGCGACCTCTCGCGAGGTCGTCCCATTACTGGCCACCACCGGCGTCTACCTCCTGGTCAACACGGGGCTCATCTCCACGATGCTGGCGTTGATCCGGTCGCGGCGGCCCTGGGAGATCTGGATCGCCACGCATCGCTGGACCTGGCATCTGTACCTCGCCCATCTGCTTCTGGGGATCTTTGTCGCCGACCTGTACCTCACGGCGCCCCTGGCCATCCCGTTGGTGTTGCTTCTGGCCGTGGTGCTGCGCCATGCCTACGCGAGCGTCGCGATTATCCGCGATCAGACCCGCCAGACCATCGAGATGCTGGCGGATACGGTCGACCGCCGGGACCCCTGTACCTTCTGGCACTCCCAGCGGGTGGCGCAGTGTGCCCGCATGATTGCCCAGCACCTGGGGTTGTCCGAGGATGTGGTCGATGCCGTGGCCCTGGCGGCCCGGGTGCACGACGTGGGGAAGATTGGGATCTCGGACTTTGTCCTGCAGAAGGCCGGCGTCCTGACCGCGGAAGAGATGGATGAGATGCGCCAGCACACAGTCATGGGGGCGGACGTCGTTCGCCACCTCCCACAGTACGCACGCGGCAAGGAGTACATTCTTTACCATCACGAGCGCTACGACGGCGCCGGCACCTTCGGCCTGCGCGGGACAGAGATCCCCCTCGGCGCGCGCATCATCGCCGTGGCCGATGCCTTCGACGCGATGACCTCTGACCGGCCATACCGCCGGGCCCTCGATCCGTCGGTGGCGATTCGCGAACTGGAGCGCCAGAGGGGCCAGCAGTTCGATCCCATGATTGTGGACGCCCTCACCGAGGCGCTGCGTGAGCAGCGATGGAACGACGCGCGACGGCCGGAAGGCCCGACGGCTCCTGCCCTGCAGGTTTCCGTGAACAGCACGGCGACCGGCGGCTGAGCAACTGAGGGTCTCACCGCAAGGCGCCAATGTCAGCACGGACTCGATGGCGCGGGGACATGCGCCGGATGAAGACTAGCAGCGTGTCCGAGAAAACCGTTCGGCGTGAGCCTGTCGAAGGCCGCGAGCCCCCGCGCTTCGACGGGCTCAGCGCGAACGGAACGGGCTAGGGCCGCCGGGCCTGATCGAGCGCGCGGTTGGCCAGGGCGTCGGCCGCGGCGTTGCGGCGGCGGGGCACGTGGCGCACGGCGGCGCGGTGGAAGCGGCGCAGGCGAGCCATCGCCTCACCGAACAGCGGCGTCAGGGCCGCGCTGCGCACGCGGTACTGGCCCTGGAGCTGGCGCGCCAGCAGCTCGCTGTCGGTCAACACGACCAGCTCCGCGGCGCCCAGCGCCTCCGCCTCGGCCAGCGCCCGCAGCAACGCCCGGTACTCCGCCACGTTGTTGGTGGTCTCGCCCAGATACTCGGCGATCTCCCGCAGCACGCGACCCTGGCCGTGTTGGATGACGACGCCGATCGCGGCGGGGCCGGGGTTGCCGCGCGAGGCGCCGTCGATGTACGCCACCAGGCGGGGGCCGGGGCCGCTCATGTCAGAGCCGGACGCTGGCCGCCGATGGGCGCGCGGCGCGGGCACGGGGGAACCACTCACACGCGTGCCGGGCGCAGGATGCGTCCGCACTCTTCGCACGTCACCAGATCGTCGCCCTCGCGCACCCTGACCAGCATGCCCTCCGGCAGCGCCACGTGGCAGCCCCCGCAGCGATCGTGCTCCACGCGCACCACGGCGATGCCTCCGGCGCGTGCGCGAATCCGCTCGTACTTGCGCAGCAGCAGCTCGTCGATCTCCGCCGCCATCGCCTCACGCCGCGCCGCCAGCTCCGCCTGTTCCGCGTCGATCGCCGCGACCTCCTGCCGGTAGGCCTCCACGTGGGCGGCGAGCGCCTCGTCCTGGCCCTTCGCCGACTGCTCCAGCGCAACCACTTCCGGGCGCTCCCGTTCGATGGTCTCCATGCCGCCGAGGATCTGGTCCTCGATCCTGGAGATGGCGCGCTTGAGCGCGTTGACCTCCGCCTGCAGGCTCTCCAGTTCTTTGGGGTTGGTGATGCGGCCGCCGTACAGGTCCTGCTCGAATTTCTTGCGCTTGGCAGCGAGAGACTCCACCTCTAGCTCCCAGGTCCGCACCTGAACCTCGGTCGCATGCAGCCCGGTGCGTGCCTGCTCCCAGGCCTGCCGGGCCTGGACCAGGGTCGTGTGCAGCCCCGCGCCATCGTCGAGAGCGCGGCGCCGCTTCTGCAGCGCGGCGAGGCGGGAGTCGAGAGCCTGCAGTTCGGCGACTTGATCCATCCGGAGCATACCAGGAGTATTCGAGGCCGGCCGGGTTCGCCCTGCACGAGGCGGCCTGGTCTCGGCCGGACCGCCGGGGATCCGCGACTGACCAGGAGAGCGCCCAGCGAACAGCCCTAAATCGGCCCGTGGTAGTACTTCTGGCCGGTGCCTGGGACATAGGTCCAGTTGTCACGCATGGGCCCGCGCCATATAGTCAACTTAGCGGTTGTTAGGCGTCCCATCGAGCGTCTCGGATCTGAATCGAAACTGCCCGCCAGCCGCGTGGGCTGGCCGCCGGGGGTGGAGGACATGTCAGGAGAAGACCTGGAGTCGACGGGGTTCTGCGCCACGACTCACGGGACGAACGTTCCGTGCGTTCGACCCTGAGGGACTGTGAGGATCGACCGCCCTCGCGCTACGCGACGGTGTCATTTACCGCTGGAGCGGCACCGCGCGATGTCGGAGCGATGTTGGGGCGCTGGCCCCGTGGCCAGACCGGAGAGCCGCGCTCTCGGGTACGGCAACACGCGTAGGAACCCGGGCCGCAAACTGCTGAGGACCATGACTCTCGCCCGCTCGGACTCGCCGCACGAGGAGCGGGCGATCGCTATTTCAGGATAGGCGAGGGAGATCCGTGGGGAAGTCCGCCCTGCGCATCACTCCATGGCCGGTGCGGCCCAGTGCCATGGCGTCTTTGCCGATGACGGCACTGCCGGCCCGCGCCAGGTTCTTCTTTTGGAGTACCCTGGGGGCCACCGGATGCCTCCTGTGGGTGATGGCCTCCCGCAGCAACGGAGCGGCGTTCCTGTGGAGCACGCTGGGGACGGCCGTCCCGGTCGTCACGGCCGCCTCGGCGCTGGTCTTCCTCGCCCGCCTCGACCCCATCGTGGTGACCGGCGGGGAAAGATTCGGCGTCACCTTTCGCTTCGACGGCGTCGTCCTCTTCGCAGCGATTCTCCTCTTTCCCGGTGCCGAAGCGGTGCTCGTGGCCGTCCTCGGCGTCGGTCTCCACCAGGTCTACGCCTACGCGGTGAGGCGGGAGCGCTGGTATGTCTGCGTCTTCAACACCGCCCAGCACACCCTGGCCGTCGCGCTCTCCGCCATCACCTACCGTGCCTTCGCCGGAGGATCGATTCCGCCGCTTGCCTCCACCCGGGACCTGTTGCCCATCGCCGCGACCGCTGGCGTCTACTTCGCGGTGAACACCGGGATTACCTCAACCATGCTGGCGTTCATCCGCCGGCAGCGCCCCTGGGACGTGTGGGTGGGCGCCCATCGGTGGACCTGGCACTTCTACCTCTCTCACCTGGCCCTGGGGATCTTTGTCGCCGACCTGTTTATTGCCGTACCCCTCACCGTGCCGCTGGTACTCCTCATGGTCCTGGTGGTGCGCAACGCGTACACTAGCGTGGCCATCATCCGCGACCAGACCCGCGAGACCATCGAGCTCCTCGCCGACACGGTGGACCGCCGTGACCCGTACACCTTCCAGCACTCACAGCGGGTCGCGGAGTACTGCCGGCTCATCGCCCGGCGGCTGGAAGTGCCCGCCGACGAGGCGGAGGCCATCGTGCAGGCCGCGCGAGTGCACGACGTGGGCAAGAT
>JACQTN010000164.1 GCA_016210785.1 Armatimonadota bacterium | reverse complement strand
GGTGGCGAAGTCCAGGTCGGTGAGCGTGTCAAACAACTGCCGCAGCACGTTGAAGTTGGAGTTGGAGACGCTGGCCGCGGGGTCCATGTTGTCTGCATCCGACGATTGGGCGACGATGATCTCCTGGCGGAAGGCGGGCCTGGGCGCACCGGGTGACCCCCCTGACATCTCCAAGAGCCCCCATGTCTTCCGCAGCGGGTCTCCGGAGATTTCAGGGGGGTCAGGGGTGGGCGCGGCGGCCAGCATCGCCGCGGGTCCCAGACCGGTCAGCAGTACGGCCGTGGCCACGACCATCGCGAAGAGACTTGCCGGATACCTCGACATCGTCATCCCTCCCGGTGCAGATACCGTCGCCAGTACCCGGAATTGTCCGCCGGCGCGCGGCTTTCCTGCAGCAGCGGCCGTCCGGGCGCCGCGCCCGTTCCTCAGTTGATAAACAGCGGGACCAGCTCGCCGCGCGTCACGTCCAGGAGACCCCGGTCAGTAATCTTGAGCGTGGGAATCACCGAGAGCCCCATGAAGGAAAGCGTCATGAAGGGGTCTGCCAGCGCACTGCCCATTTCCTTCGCCACGCCGCGCAGGGCGCGCAGGTCTGCGGCGACGGAGGGGAGCGGCCGGTCGGACATGAGCCCGGCGATCGGCAGCGGGAGCCTCACCACGCGGCCGCCCGCCACCGCCACGAGCCCGCCGCCCATCTCCACCACCGCCTCCGCGGCCATCCGCATGGCGTGATCGCCGGCGCCCACCACGATGATGTTGTGGGCATCGTGGGCCACGCTGCCGGCCAGCGCGCCGGTGCGGAGACCGAAGCCGCGGACGAACCCCAACCCCACCCGGCCGCTGCCCGTGTGACGCTCGATCACCGCCAGTTTGAGGAGATCGCGCGGAGGATCGGCGACCGCCTCGCCGCCGGCGATCACTGCCTCCGCCTGCCCGGCGCGGGTGATGATCTGGTTGGGGATGACCTCGATGACGCGGATGCGGCGTCCCTGGGCAGGCGTGCGGAAGTACAGGGCGCCGCGCGGAACGTCCATGGTGCGCGGCACGGAAGGCAGGGCCCGCGGCCGTTCGAACGGCAGCATCTCGCCGTCGCGCGCGGCAAGCCTTCCGTAGCGGTAGACCAGACGGGGCCGGGGGGCGGTGAGGTCGTCGAAGACGATCAGGTCCGCGCGCCGCCCCGGGGCCACGGCGCCGCGGTCGTGGAGGCCGAAGTACTCCGCGGCGTTCAGGCTGCCCAGCTGGAGGGCGATGAAGGGATCGAGCCCCAGCGCGATCGCCTGCCGGACCATCGAGTCAATGTGCCCGTCGTCCACCAGGTCGATGGGGCTGCGGTCGTCGGTGACGAAGGCGAAACGCCGGCCGTTCTGCGGCGTTACCAGCGGCAGGAGGTCCTGCAGGTTGCGCGCGCTGGAGGCCTCGCGGATCATGACCAGCATGCCGCGCCGCAGTTTCTCGCGGGCCTCTTCCACGGTGGTGCACTCGTGATCGGAGTGGATCCCCGCCGCCACGTAGGCGTCCAGGTCGGCGCCGGCCAACCCCGGCGCGTGCCCGTCGATGGGTCGCGCGCCCGCGGCCCGGATCTTGGCCAGGACCTCTTCGTCGCCGGTCAGCACGCGCGGGTAGTCCATCATCTCCGCCAGCCCCAGCACCCACTCGTGCTGCATCAGCGCGGCGATGTCCGCCGCCGTCACCTGCGCGCCGGCGCTCTCGAAGGGACCGGCGGGCACGCAGGAGGAGGCCATGACGAAGACGCTGAGGGGGTTGTACTTGGCCGACTCCAGCATGTAGCGGATGCCGTCCATCCCCAGCACGTTGGCAATCTCGTGCGGGTCGATCACGGTAGTGGTGGTCCCGTGAGGGACGACGGCGCGGGTGAACTCCGGGATGCTGAGCAGGGAGCTCTCGATGTGCACGTGGCCGTCGATGAGCCCGGGCGCCACAAAATTCCCTTTCAGGTCGTGGACTTCCCGAGCCCGGGCCGCGGTCGGCGAGCCGGCGGGGCGGAGGCCGGCGATGCGTTCGCCGGCGATGGTGACGTCTGCCTCGATGATGTCGTGATTGAAGAGGTCAACCACGCGGGCGTTGGCCAGGAGGAGGTCGGCGGGCTCCCTGCCGCGGGCAACCTCGATGAGACGGACCAGGTCCATTGAAAGGGGGGCTTCTTTCCCCGGCCCGGGTGTTCCTGCGGGCGCGCCGGCGGCCCGTCCGACTGCAGGGAGGGGGCAGGAAGGCGTGGAAGACCAGGGGCCATGAAGCCCTCGGTCTCCACACACGTGCTGGACGCCGCCGGCGGCGAGCCCGCGCGAGGTGTGCGGGTCGAGGTCTCCTTCGAGGCGGAGAACCACCCGTGGGATACGGCGCGGGTCTCCGACGCCGATCCGCTGGTGAAGGTGTACACCGACCCCCGGCCGCCGTATGGCGTCATCGGCCTGACGCTGCGGCGGGAGTCCCGCGGGGCGTGACCAGGTTATCATGGAAGTCCTGCTGCCGCGCACGCTGGAGGAGGCGCTCGAGATCAAGGCGGCGCGCCCCGAGGCCGTCCCTATCGCGGGCGGAACCGACCTGATGGTCGAGCTGAACTTCGACCGCCGGCGTCCCGCACTGATGGTGGACGTCTCACGGCTCCCCGAGCTGCGCGAGTGGCGCCGCGAGAACGGGACGGTCTTCCTCGGCGCCGGCGTCACCTTCACCCGCATCATCAGGGAACTGCCGGAGTTCGTCCCGCTGGTCCAGGCCTCGCGCACGGTGGGCTCTCCGCAGATCCGCAATCGAGGGACCGTGGGCGGGAACCTGGGAACGGCCTCGCCCGCGGGGGACGCCCTGCCCGTGCTGGCGGCGTACGACGCGGAGATCGTGCTGGCGGCGGCCGGCGGCCGGCGCCGCGCGCTGCCCTGGCATCAGTTTCTCGTCGGGCCGAAGAGACACGCCGCCGCTCCCGATGAGCTGATCCTCGGCGCGCGCTGGGGCATCGTGCGCGGACCCGGTTCCTTCTCCAAGGTGGGCCCCCGCAACGCCATGGTGATCGCGGTCGCCAGCCTGTGCCTGGTGATGGACGAAGGCGCGCGGGCGTTCCGCGTGGCGCTGGGCTCGGTCGGCCCCACCATCCTCCGCGCGCCGGAGGCGGAGGCATTTGCCGTGCGCGCGCTGGCCGACGCCGGCGCATGGGACGATCCCCGCGCGTCACTGTCCCCCCCCGCGCTGCAGGAGTTTGGGGAGAGGGTGGCGGCGGCGGCGCGGCCCATCGACGATGTGCGGGGGACCGCTGCGTACCGGCGGCATGCCTGCGCCGTCCTGGCGCGCCGCGCGCTGGCCTGGGCGTTCGAGGACCGCCGGAGTACCTCCCGTTCGTCCTGATCTCTTCGAAACTTCGAGTGGAGGTCGTCCGGGACACAGGGGGCCCGACAATGTTTCGAGGGATCGCCTGAGCGCGTCAAAGGACGAACCGGCGGGTAGAGGCTGGGTACGGGAGACAGAATGCTCGTCAGGGCAAACGTCAATGGCGAGTGGCGCACGGCCGATGTATGGGCCGGGGCGAGCCTGCTGCACATGCTGCGGGAGCATCTCGGCCTGCCCGGTTCGAAGAACGCCTGCGAGCAGGGCGAGTGCGGATCCTGCTCCATCTGGCTGGACGGTGAGCTGGTGTGCGCGTGCCTGGTGCTGGCGGGCCAAGCCCATGAGCGCGAGGTGCGCACCGTGGAGGCACTCTCCGCCCGGGAGACGCTGCATCCCGTGCAGGAGGCGTTCCTCGAGGTCGGCGCGGTCCAGTGTGGGTTCTGCACGCCCGGGTTGATCGTTGCCGTCGCGGACCTGCTCATGCTTGATCCGTCGCCGGATGAACCGGCCGTGCGCGAGGCGCTCTCGGGCAACCTGTGCCGGTGCACCGGCTACCAGAAGATCCTGGACGCGGTGCGGCTGGCCGCGGAGCGAATGCGCGCGCGATGACCAAGATTCTGGTCGAACAGTACGCCCTCCCCGGGGTAGACGCTGTAGAGTTTGCCGGGGGCGAAGTGGACCTGATTGCCGCGCTGGCCTTCCGCACCCCGCGGCGCGTCCGCGATCTGTTCGTCGAGGGGAGGCCCGTTGTGCGGAACGGCCGCCTGGTGCGCGTCGACGAGGATGTCATTACCGGAGACGGGCGGCGGGTGGGGCGCCGGATCGTAGAGTGGAGCCTGCGGAGGATGCCGGGATGAGCGTCCGCATTCTTCCCGGGACGCGCGGTGGGGTGGGGGAGAGTGTCCGACGGGTGGACGGCGTCCCTAAGGTCAAGGGCGCCTTCCAGTTCGCCAGCGACCTGTGGGCGGAGGGCATGCTGTGGGGGTACACCCTGCGCAGCCCCCACCCGCACGCGCGCATTCGCGCCGTCGAGATCTCCGCGGCGCTGACCGATCCGGGCGTGCACGCGGTGCTGCTGGCGGCCGACGTGCCCGGAAAGAAGACCTACGGACTGGAGTTCAGCGACCAGCCGGTGCTGGCGTGGGATCGCGTGCGGTACGCCGGCGAGCCCGTGGCGGTGCTGGCCGCGGCCGATCTGGAAACGGCCCGCCGGGCGACGGAGCGCATCCGCGTCGACTACGACGTGCTGCCGGCTGTCACCGATATGGGGGAAGCGCTTCGTCCGGATGCGCCGCGCGTGCACGACTTCGGCAACGTGCTCCGCCACATCCGTATCGAACACGGCGACCCCGGCGCCCCTGCGGACGTCTGGGTCGAGGGCTACTACGAGACCGGGATGCAGGACCAGGCGTCGCTGGGCCCCGAGGCCGGCCTGGCCATCCCTGCAGACGACGGCGGCGTGGATCTTTACGTGGCCACCCAGTGGCTGCACGTAGACCGCATGCAGATCGCGCCGTGCCTGAACCTCCCCGAGGAAAAGGTCCGCCTCTACCTGGCAGGCGTGGGCGGCGCGTTCGGCGCGCGCGAGGACGTCAGCATGCAGGTCCACGCCTGCCTGCTGGCGCTGCGCACACGCCGTCCGGTGAAGATGGTGTACAGCCGCGAGGAGTCCTTCTATGGGCATGTCCATCGCCACCCCTCCCGCATCTGGATGCGACACGGGGCAAGGCGCGACGGCACCCTGGTCAATGTCTACGCGCGCATCCTGATGGACGGCGGCGCGTATGCCTCGTCATCGGCAGCGGTGATCGGCAACGCGTCCACCTTTGCGACGGGGCCCTATGAGGTCCCCAACGCGCTGATCGAGGGCACCTGCGTCTACACCAACAACCCGCCCTGCGGGGCGATGCGCGGGTTCGGCGCGGTCCAGGTGTGCTTCGCCTACGAGGCCCAGATGGATAAACTCGCCCGGGCGCTCGGCATGGACCCGGTGGAGATCCGCCTGAAGAATGCGCTCGGCACCGGATCGGTGCTGCCCACGGGCCAGGTGATCACGGGGAGCGCGCCGGTGCGCGAGGTCATCCGGCGGTGCGCGGCGATCCCCCTGCCGGAGGAGCCCGCGGCGAGCCGCGGCGGCGATCCCTGCTCATACCCCGGCGGCGCGGGCAACGTCTCCCGGGGCGAGGGCCTGAGGCGCGGCATGGGGTTCGCCATAGGGTTCAAGAACATTGCCTACAGCGAGGGGTTCGATGACTCCGCGGAGGTGCGCGTGAAGCTCTTCGCCGGGCCGGCCGGGCCGGTAGCGGAGGTACACAGCGCCGCGGCCGAGGTGGGGCAGGGGATCCACACCGTTCTCACGCAGATCGTGCGGACCGGGCTGGGCGTCGAGCACGTGCTGCTCCACCCGCCCGACACGCAGGTTGGCTCCGCGGGCTCCACCTCGGCTTCGCGGCAGACGATGATGTCGGGCGGGGCGGCGCAGCTGGCGTGTGCCGTAGTGCGTGAGGAACTCTGCGCCCGGGTCCGGCGGCGCGCAGAGGCCGAAGGCCGCGCGCTGCGGGGAGAGATTACGCTTGAGGGCGGCGCGGTGCTCGCGGGCAATGCGCCCGTCGGGCGCGTCGAGGAGTTCCTGGAGATGCCGATCGAGTGCGTGCGCACCTACCACCACCGGCGTACGCAGCCCCTCGACGCGCGGGGACAGGGCGACGTGCACGTGGCGCTGGCGTTTGCCGCCCAGCGCGCCGTGGTCGAGGTGGACGAAGAACTCGGCCTGGTGCGGGTGGTGCAGGTTGCGACCGCGCAGGACGTGGGCCGGGCCATCAACCCCCAGAACGTCGCGGGTCAGATCGAGGGCGGCACCGCGCAGGGCCTGGGCCTGGCGCTCATGGAGGAGATCCAGCTCCAGGACGGTCAGATCCGCAACGCGTCGTTCACCGATTACCTGATCCCCACGATCCTTGACATGCCCCCGGTGATCTCGGTGCTGGTGGAGGAGCCCGAGCCCGGTGTGCCCTTCGGGGCCAAGGGCGTGGGGGAGCCGTCCACGGTGGTCTCCACGGCGGCCATCGTGGCGGCGCTGCGGGACGCCACGGGGCGTGAACTGAACCGCGTGCCGGTGCGGCCGGACGATCTCATCGGATTAAGCCCACCGGTCGCGTCCCCGGGGCCGCCGCCCTCACCTGACGTGCCCGGGCCGGAACCCATTCCAAAGCGCGCCGGGCTGGCGGCCGGGCAGGCGGACCTGATGCGCGGCGACTGAGACGCACCGGCGGGTTCGTCAGAGTTGAGAGATCCGGTCTCATTCAGGAGGTGCCTCAATCGTGGACTACGCCCAGCGGCGCCATCGCCTTCAGGAGGCTTTGCGGGAACGCGACCTTGCGGCCGCCCTGCTCCTCGACCCCATCAACATCTGCTACCTGACCGGGTACTGGACGATCCTCTCCAACAAGTCCGCGACCGAAGAGCTGCTGGTCGTGCCAGCGGATGGTGCGCCGTGGATGGCGGTCCCCGGTCTGGAGCTAACGCTTGCGCGCGAACAGTCCCCGGGTATTGAGGACTTCCGGTACCTGAGGGCGTACGAGACCACGGTCGGCATGCAGCGCTTCGCGCCGCAGTCCGCGCCGGCGCGCATCAAGGAGGCCGTGGCCGGCGTTCCCGCGGGCGCCTCCCTCGGCGTCGATCTCGCGCTCATCCGGCTGGACCGGGCGCGGGTGATCGAGGAGATCCTCCGGCCGTACAAGGTCGTCGACCTCGGGCCGGTGATCGCCGCGATGCGCGCCAACAAGGATCCCGACGAGCGCCGGGTGATCCGCGAGTGCTGCCGGATCGCGTCGGAGGCCGCGGCGGCCGTCGCGCGGCAGCTGACCCCGGGGCGGAGCGAGAATGAGGTGGCCGCGGAGTCGGTGAAGGTGATCTGGCTGAACGGAGCGACGGTGAGCCACTTCTGCCTGGGCAGCGGTCCGCGCTCGGCCCATCCGCACGCCCTTCCCGGGAGCCGGGTCCTGGAGGGCGGAGACTTCGTGGTGGTCGACATCGGGATCCTGTACGAGAACTACTGGGGAGAGATCTGCCGGACGTTCGTCGTCGGAGGGCCGTCGGCCGAACAGGCGCGGCTCATCGACCTGGTCCAGCGGTCGCAGACCGCGGCGGCAGAGACGCTCCGTCCCGGCGTGCCGTGCTGCGAGGTGGATGAGGCCGCGCGTTCCGTGCTGCGGGACGCCGGGTTCGACGATGGGATCTACATCCATACGACGGGGCACGGGGTCGGCGTCATGGGGGCCGACGCGCCGCTCATCGCGGCGCACAACCGTGTCCCGGTTCCGCTTGATGCGACGCTGACGCTCGAGCCCGGCCTCTACTTACCCGGGCGCGGGGGCATCCGGATCGAGGACACGTTCTACCTCTCGGCGGCGGGCGTGGAGTGCTGGACGGCGTAGACTACTGTTCTGTCAACTGGATGATGCCCAGCCGCTCCAGCCACCTGGCGTACTCGACGACGAAGGCAACGTCGCGGGTGCCGGCGTTCAGCTCGATCAACTCAGCGATATCCAGGCCTCGATCATCAGCCGGTTCCCGTCACCATCCGGCGTGGTCCAGCCAACATCGGCTCATTCCCGTATCTCCGTGCCGGTCAGCAGCTCTGCGCGCTCTTCGGTGATGAGCACGCTGTCCGTCTGCCCCACGATGAACCCGTCCATGTGGAGGTAGATCTGCGCGGCCAGGCACACGCCCGGCCGCAGCGCGAAGTCGAGTTCCAGCGCGCGCGGACGCTCATCGGTGCGGAGGCCCAAGCCCCTGAAGAGCGGGTAGGTCCGGCGCTCCGCCAGACCGCGCACCGCCAGCGCTCCCTCCGCCGCCCGCGCCGCGTGGCCGAGCGTACGCCCAGGTCCCAGGCTCTCGACCGTGGCGCGCTGCGCGTGCTCTGCCGCCACGATCGCCTCGTGCGCCCCCGCGGGCGGCTCGCCGCCCGGCACCACCAGCGTCCGCGCCAGGTTCGCCCAGTAGCCGTTCCACGTCACGCCCATGTTGACGAACGCGACCTCCCCCGCGCGCATCACCCGGCCGGAGGAGATGTCGTGGAGGCGGTCGGCCTTCGGCCCTGTCAGCACGTTGGTCTGCGCGTACAGGATGGCGTCGGGCCATCGCCGGGCGCCCTCCAGGTACACGGCGCAGTCGAGGGCGGACTTCACCTCGAGTTCTGAAGCGCCGGGGCATAACCGCTGGATGCCTTGCGAAAACGCCACCTTCGCCAGTTCGGTTGCCCCACGGAACGCTGCCTGCTCGTCGGCGTCCTTGATCAGGCGGATCTCCGCGAGCGGCCCGGTGATGTCGTCCAGGACGCAGCCGGCCAGCGTCTCCTCGAGAACCCGGTAGCGCTCGACGCTCACCCACCCGAACTCGAGGCCGACACGCCCCTTCGACACGCCGGCCTGCGCCAGCACATCCCGGCACCTGGCGGCGGTGGCTCGGAACCCCTGGGGGCTGGGCGCGTACGTCTCCACGCGGACGCGGCTCGTGGCCCGCGCAAGAGACTCGTCCGCCCGGACCACGACCAGCACGGGCTCGCCGCGTGCCGGGATGACCGCGAGCGAGTTTGGGCTGTAAAACGTGTAGACGTGCAGCCCGGTGAAGTACTGGAGGCTTTCGATCGATGTCATGACGGCCGCGTCGAAGCCTCGCCGCGACAGTTCTTCTTGAAAAGCCCGTACCCGATTCACGCACATCCCTCCGCGCCGGTGTCGATCACGCCTGCTCGTTCGACCGCCACGAGGTGAATCCTCTCCCGGGCCGCGATGCCCGTTCCGAGCACCGGCGGCGCGTTGCGCTGCGGAGCGGCCGGCGTGCTCCGCTGCACCCGCGGGAGCGTTCGCCATGCCGTCCGCACGTTTCTCCGTGCCTGCCGGCGCGTTGCGAAGAGGGAAGGCTGGCGCGACCGTAGAAACCAGCGCTACCGCTCGGGTGCGAAGAGGGCGAGGAGGTGCGAGACATGGGACACGGCGTGCTGAGGGCTCTGGCGATCCTGGCCGTGGCCGCGGTGGTTGCCGCGCTGCCACAGAGCCTCTCGGTCTCCGCGCAGGGCCGGGGGAACATCCTGACCGTGGCCCTGCATACGTGGCCCAGCACCTTCGATCCGGCCATTGGCGTGGGCGGTCCGCATTACCGCGTCTTCGTCAACATCTACGAGGGGCTGCTGGCCTACGAGCGGGGCAGCGTGAAGCTTCTGCCCGCGCTGGCCCAGTCCTGGTCCGCCTCATCCGATCTGACCACCTACACGTTCAAGTTGCGGCCCCGCGTGAAGTTTCACGACGGTACCACCCTCGACGCCGAGGCCGTCAAGTGGTCATTCGACCGGGTGCGGAAGCTCAACATGGGACCGGCCACGCTGCTGGACAAGGTCCGCGACGTGGAAGTCGCCGATCCCATGACGGTCCGCATCCACCTGAAGCAGGCCTCGGCGACCTTCCCGATGGGGCTTCCCAAGGTCTACGTCCACGGCAAGGCGCGCGCCCGCGACGCCGATGACGGGAAGGCCTGGTTTGCCGTCAACCTGAACGGTACCGGTCCCTTCAAAGTGGTCCAGAAGGAGAAGGACCAGTTCATCGTGATGCAGCGGCACGCGGATTACTGGGGCGGATGGCCCGAGCGCCGCCTGGAGGGTGTGTTGATCCGGATCGTCCCCGACGGCGGCACGCAGAAGCTGATGCTGCAGCGGGGGGAGCTCGACATGGCGAACCTCTTCTCGGTGGCCATGGACGAGCACCCCGACAGTCTGGCCAGGAAGCCCGGCATCAAAGTCGTGAAGAGCCCGGCCTTCCGCACCTTCATCTATCCGATGAACGTGCAGAAGGCGAACTCGCCCTTCCGCGACAAGCGGGTGCGCAAGGCGGCGGCCCTGGGCTTCAACTATGAGGGCATGAGGGAAGTCTTCTTCGGCGCCGCGGCGATCCCCAACGGATTTCTCCCGCCCGGGTTCACGGCCCACGACCCGCGGCGCCCGCGCTTCGTCCGCGACCTGGCCGCGGCCCGTCGGCTGCTGGCAGAGGCCGGGCACAGCCGCGGCTTCGAGATCGAGGCCATCGTGCGGGAGGAAGAGGAGCAGGGGCGAAAGCTCGGGCTGATCCTCCAGGCGTCGCTGGCGGAGGTCGGCATCAAGGTGAACATCGTCTATGCGCCCCCGCAGGGGATCATGTTTGCCCGGATTGCGAAACTGGAGACCGCGCCGCCGCTGGGCAGCCACCTGCTGATGTCGCCGGTGACCGCCGACGCCGGCACCTACCTCCGGCAGGTCTTCGGCAGCGGCGTGGCCGGCAAACCGTACAACCACGCCTGGTACCAGACCCCCGAGGTGGACCGCTTGCTGGCCGAGGCGGAGGCCACCGGGGACGCGCAGAAGCGCATCAGCCTTTGGCGGCGGGCAGAGAACATCATCATCGACGACCAGCCGGTGATCTTCACCTCCTTTGTCACGCCGATCGTCGAGCCGGTGCGCGAGCGCGTCATGGACTACATGTATCACCCGCTGGACTACAGCGGCGTCTTCGGGTTCTACCGGGTCTACGTGCGGTAAGCAGTCTTTTCACATCGTGCGCGCGGGGCGGCGGGCGGGCGCAAGGAGCATAGATGTCCTGGCGGTTCCTGGCCGAGCGCCTCCTGTGGATGGTGATCGTCCTGTGCGGGATCACCATCCTGGTGTTTGTGCTCACCCATGTCGTCCCCGCGGATCCGGCGCGAGCGGCCGCGGGCCCCGAGGCGAGCGAGGAGCACGTGCAGGCTTTGCGGCGGCAGATGGGACTCGATCGCCCGCTGCCGGTGCAGTATTTCTCCTACATGCGCGATCTCCTCTCGCTCAACTTTGGCCGCTCGATCCAGACCCAGCGGTACGTGAAGGAAGACCTGGCCGTCTACTTCCCTGCCACCGCCGAGCTTGCCCTGGGCGTGATGCTCGTCTACACCGTGCTCTCGGTTATCCTGGGCGTGCTGGCGGCGCTGCGCAGCGGGGGACCGGTCGACTACGCGCTGCGCTTCATCGCCACGGTGGGCGTGGGTTTTCCCGCGTTCTGGCTGGCGATGCTGCTCCAGATGGTCTTCTACCGGGACCTGCAGTGGCTGCCCGCGGCGGGGCGCCTCGATCCCACCGTGCTTGCGCCGGCCCGCCTCACCGGGTTGTACATCATCGACAGTCTGGCTACAGGGAACTGGGCGGCGCTGCGGTCCGCGAGCGCGCATCTCGTACTGCCAGTGACCGCCGCCGTGATGGCCCGGATGGCGGTGGGCCTCAAGCTGACCCGGGTGAGCGTCCTGGAGGTCCTGGGGCAGGACTACATCCGTACGGCACGCAGCAAGGGTCTGGCCGGCGCCGTGG
>JACQTN010000036.1 GCA_016210785.1 Armatimonadota bacterium | reverse complement strand
TCGCTTCCCTGACGGCACGGTAAGGCCGGCCGAAAAGGTGGGCTACGACCCGGTGAACGACCTGGCCGTGGTGAAGATCGATCCGAGCGGCCTGGACCTCACGGTCGCCCCTCTGGGTGATTCGAGCACAGTTCGGCCGGGCCAGCTCGCCATCGCCATCGGCAACCCCTTCGGGCTCGGGCACACGGTGACGACGGGCGTGGTGAGCGCGGTCAACCGCAACATCCAGTTGCCCAACGTGGTCATCGAGAATCTGATCCAGACCGATGCCGCCATCAACCCCGGCAACAGCGGCGGCGCGCTGGTGGACAGCGCGGGCCGGGTGATCGGCATCAACACGGCCATCATTGCCCAGGCGCGCGGCATCGGATTCGCCATCCCCATCGACACGGCGCGGGTCATCCTGGACCAGTTGATCACGCGCGGCCGCGTGGCGCGCCCGTTTGTGGGGATCGAGTGGGGCGGCGACATCGACGCCAGCGTGTCCCGTGCGTACAACCTCTCCGTGGACCACGGCATCGTGGTGCGCGACGTGGTGCCCGGCGGCCCCGCGCAGCGTGGCGGGATCCGGCCCGGCGACATCATCGTCAGCATCAACGACCACCGCGTGGCCAACTGGAACGATTTCATCCGCGACGTGATGAACCGGCGCGTGGGCGAGACGATCCGCGTCACCATCGTGCGGGACGGCCAGCGCCAGGTTCTGAACGTCATCCTGGCCGAGCGCCCGCAATGACCGTTGCCGCCGGGATCCGGGCCGGCCTGCGCCAGGCCATCCACGATGCTGCCCTGCGCGTCCAGGCCGCCGGCGATCTCCCCGCGGTGGCCGTCCCCACCTTCGAGGTGGAGCCGCCGCGCCACCGCAGCCACGGCGACCTGGCCACCAACGCCGCCATGGTGCTGGCGCAGCCGGCGCGGGCGAACCCCCGCAAGATCGCGGAGGTGCTGGTCCGCCACCTGGCGCTGCCGGCGGATCGGGTCACGCGCACCGAGATCGCCGGACCCGGGTTCATCAACTTCTTCATCGCGCCGGACTGGTTCCACGCCTCCATGCAGGAGGTCATCCGGGCGGGCGGCGCCTACGGGCAATGCGACGTGGGGCGCGGGCGGCGCGTGCTGGTGGAGTTCGTGAGCGCCAACCCCACCGGTCCCCTCCACGTGGGCACGGGCCGCAACGCCGCGGTGGGCGAAGCGGTGGCCAGGCTGCTGGAGAAGCTCGATTACGCCGTGAGCCGGGAGTACTACGTCAACGATTGCGGCACCCAGGTGGACGCGCTCGGCCGCTCGGTGGAGTGGCATTACTTCCAGCACTTCGGCCGCCCGCTGCCGTTCCCCGAGGACGGGTACCGCGGCCAGTACGTGGCGGACATCGCTGCCCGCATCGTCGCCGGGGACGGCCCGCGGTGGGTGGAGGCGCCGGCGGAGGCCCGGCAGGCCCACTTCCAGGATTTCGCCGTCAGGGCCATCCTGGAGGACATCCAGGGCACGCTTCGCGACTTCGGGGTGCCCTTCGACCGCTGGTTCGGCGAGCGCACGCTGCACGAGTCGGGCAAGGTGGCGGAAGTGATCGCCCGGTTGCGCGATCTGGGCCACGTCTACGACCAGGACCGTGCCGTCTGGTTCCGGTCCACGGCGTTCGGCGATGACAAGGACCGGGTGCTGGTGCGCAGCACCGGCCAGCCCACCTACTTCGCCGCCGACGTCCCCTACCACGTGGACAAGTTCGAGCGGGGGTTTGACCACTTGATTGACGTGTGGGGGGTGGACCACCAGGGCGACATCGCGCGGGTGAAAGGCGGTCTGCAGGCCCTGGGCTACGATTCCTCCCGGCTGGAGATCCTCATCCACCAGCACGTGCGTCTGCGGGAGGGCGGCGAGATCGTGCGCATGTCGAAGCGCACGGGCGAGTTCGTCACGCTGCGCGAGTTGCTGGAGGCCGTGGGGCGGGACGCGGCGCGGTACTTCTTCCTGATGACGCACTACGCCAACCCCATGGACTTTGACCTGGACCTGGCAGTGCGCTCCTCCCAGGAGAACCCCGTCTACTACGTGCAGTACGCCCACGCCCGCATCGCCAGCATCCTGCGGGAGGCCGCCGGTCATCCCGTCGGCCAGCAGCTGGTGCGGGAGGGTCGCATCGATCAGGCGCGGGTCGCGGCGGTGGGCCTCTCCGCGCTGACCCACGAGGCGGAGCTGGCGCTCATGGCGCGGGTGGACGATCTGCCCGAGGTCATCCTCAAGGCCGGGCTGCGGCGCGAGCCGCACCGCGTGTGCACGTACGCCCAGGACCTGGCCGAAGCGTTCCACGTCTTCTACACCCAGTGCCGCGTCCTGGGGGAGGACGCCGGCCTGACCGCCGCGCGGCTGGTCCTGCTGGAGGCGGCGCGGACGGCGCTCCGCGTGGCCCTGGGCCTCGCCGGCGTCGCCGCGCCCGAGCGGATGTAGGCCCGGGCGGAGCGTCTCATCCCCGAGGCCCGCGAACACCCATGCCCGGCGATCCGGTGATCGACGACCGCGACCTGGCGCGCCTGCTGGGGGCGTACCGCCGCGTGGCCGTCGTGGGCCTGTCCGTGCGCCCGGAGCGGGCCAGCCACGGTGTGGCCCGGTACCTGATCCGTGAGGGCTACACCGTCATCCCGGTGAACCCGAACTACCCGGAGGTGCTGGGGCTGCGCAGCTATCCTTCGCTCCTGGACGTCCCCGGGCCCGTAGAGATCGTGGACGTGTTCCGCCGGCCCGACGCGGTGCCAGAGGTGGTGGACCAGGCTATCGCCCGGGGTGCGAAAGTCCTGTGGCTGCAGGAGGGCGTGATCCACGAGCCGGCCGCGCGCCGGGCGGCGGCGCACGGTATGACCGTGGTGATGGACCGGTGCATCCTCCGGGAGCACCTCCGGCTCATCCGGGCCCTCAGAAGCTGAGTCGGTGGTGCCAAACCAGGAAGTACCTTGCAGAGGAGTGGCAGACGCCTCAGAAGCTGAGTGGGCGCCGTGGGCGA
>JACQTN010000135.1 GCA_016210785.1 Armatimonadota bacterium | reverse complement strand
GCAGCAGCCCCGTCCCCATCAACGCGGTGAGCAGGGCGCTGCCGCCGTAGCTGAGGAACGGCAGCGGGATCCCGGTGATGGGCATCAGCCCCACCGTCATGCCCACGTTGACAAACAGGTGGAACGCAATCATGGAGACGACCCCCACCCCCATCAGCGTGCCCACCCGGTCGCGGGCCTCCGCCGCCAGCGTGAGGCCGCGCCACAGCCACAGCAGGAAGAGCAACAACAGAACCATGGAGCCCACGAACCCCATTTCCTCGCCGACCACGGTGAAGATGAAGTCGGTGTGGCGCTCCGGCACGAACTGCAACAGGGTCTGCGTCCCCTTGAATACGCCCTTGCCGGTGAGCAGCCCCGAGCCCACCGCGATCTTGGACTGGATCACGGCGTAGCCGGACCCCAGCGGGTCCACGGTGGGATCGAGAAAGATCAGCAGGCGCCGGCGCTGGTAGTCCTTGAGCAGGTGCCATAGGACGGGAGTGAGCGCCATCCCGATCCCCGCCAGGGCCAGCAGGTGCCGCGGCCGCGCGCCCGCGGCGGACAGCATGCCGAACAGGATAGCCAGGCACACCAGCGACGTGCCCAGGTCCGGCTGGCGGAAGATGAGGAACATGGGCACGCCCACGTGCAGCAGGTAGGGCGCGAACTGCAGCGGCGTCGCCGGTGGTTCCCGCCGCAGGGCCAGGTGCTGGGCCAGGGTGATGATGAGGATCAGCTTGGCGAACTCGGAGGGCTGCAGCGTCCCCAGCGGGCCCACCGAGATCCACCGCTGCGCGCCCAGGCTGGTGCGCCCGGCCACCAGCACCCAGACCAACAGTGCCAGGTTCAGCACGTACAGCACGCGCCACGCCCGGGCCAGCCCGCGGTAGTCCAGCGCGGCCATCACCCCCATGGCCACCAGGCCCACGGCCAGGTGCACCAGGCGCGACCGCACGAAGGCGAGCGGGTCCCCGCCCGACGCCCGCGTCGCGCTGTAGATGACCGCCACGCCCCACACCGCCAGCAGCAGGGTGAAGGTCACCAGCGGCAGGTCAAGGTTTTTGGGGAACCGCCGGCTCAACCACATCGCCCAGGGCCGCCTCAAACATGCGCTTGGCGATCGGCGCCGCCGTCACGCCGCCGCGCCTGCCGTGCTCCACCATGACGGCCAGCACCACCCGGGGATGGTCGGCGGGCGCATAGCCCACGAACCAGGCGTGCGGCTCGCCGCGCGGGTTCTCTGCGCTCCCGGTCTTGCCGCCGATGGCCAGCCCCGCCACCGACGCCGCGTTGCCCGTGCCCCGGCTCACCACGGCCACCAGCCCCTCGCGCAGAGTCGCCAGCGACTCCGCGGAGAAGTCGAGCCGGCCGGTCGCCTCCGGCCTGAAGGTCTCCACGGCCTTTCCCTCCGGGGTGAGGATCGCCCGCACCATCCGGGGGCGCAGCAGCCGCCCGCCGTTGACCAGCGCGCTCAGGGCGCGCGCCATCTGCAGCGGTGTCACCTGCACGTAGCCCTGGCCGATGGCGGTGTTGAGCGTCTCCCCTGGGAACCAGACTTCCTTGCGGACCCGCTGCTTCCACTGCGGGCTCGGGATCAGCCCCGCCGTCTCCACCGGCAGGTCAATGCCCGTGAGGCTGCCCAGCCCCAGCATGGTGGCGTAGCGGTGCAAACGCTCCGGTCCCACGGCGCGCCCCAGCGTCCAGAACATCACGTTGCACGACTGGGCGATCCCCTCGATGAAGTTGACGCGGCCGTGCGCCTTCCAGTCCTTGAAGACCCAGTTCCCCAGTTGATAGGTGCCGCTGCAGAACACCGACGTCCGCCGGCTGGCGATACCTTCCTCCAGCGCGGCCAGTGCCGTCACGATCTTGAAGGCGGAGCCCGGCTCATACGCCGCGTCCACGGCGCGGTTCACCAGCGGCCGCCCGGGATCGCCGCTGATCCGTCCCCACGTCCGCGAGGAGATGCCCACCGCGAAGGCGTTGGGATCGTACGGGGGCCAGCTGGCCATCGCCAGGATCTCGCCGGTCCACGGGTCCATGGCGACGACGGCGCCGACCTGCGTGCCCAGCGCCGCCTCGGCCGCCTGCTGCAGTCCCAGGTCCAGCGACAGCGCCAGGGAGTTGCCCTGCCGGGGCGGAATGGCGCCCAACATCTGCACCGGGCGGCCGGCCGCGTCCACCTCCACACGCAGCCGTCCGTCCTCGCCGCGCAACGCCTGGTCGTAGACGCGTTCCACCCCCGCCTTCCCGATCAGGTCGCCCACCCGGTAGCCGCGCGCGCGAAGGTCCCGCAGCTCCTCCTCGCTGATCTCCCCCAGGTAGCCGATGGCGTGCGCGGCCAGCCGGCCCTCGGGATAAAGGCGCACCGGCTCCGCGTAGATCAGCACGCCGGGCAGGTCCACGCGCCGCTCTTCGATGGCGGTCACGACCTCCAGCGGCACGTCGCGCCGGATGCGGACGGGCTCGAACGGCCGCGCCTGCCCTTCCGCGACCTTCGCGGCGATCTCCTCACTGGACAGCCCCACGAGCCCGGCCAGGGTCTGGTAGACCTGTCGGGCGTCGCGGACCTCCATGGGAAGGATGGACACCGTGAAGGAGGGGCGGTTGCTGACCAGCGCCCGGCCCCGGCGGTCCACGATGGTGCCGCGCGGCGCCGTGGTGGGGTAGACCCGGATGCGGTTCTGCTCCGACAGCCGCAGGTAGTGATCGCCATGCACCACCTGCACCTGCCAGAGCCGGCCGGCCAGGATCAGCACCAGCAGAAGAATGATGAGGCCCAGCACGCGCAGCGGCCGGGCGGAGACATCGCGATCCACGTGGGCCCCCGATGGTCCTGGTGTAGCGTCAGGTCATCTCGAAACGCCTCGCACGTTCAACGCACGTGCAAGGCAGACTGTCTTACCGCGCTCGCCGACTCAACGGGGTCACCCAGGCGTCCAGGCGCCGGAACATCCAGAACACCCCCGGGGCGGCCGCGGCGTTCATCACGGCCTGCACCGCGGTGCGCACGGCCCAGTCACCGGGAGAGACTGTGAGCACACCCGTCGTCCACCCCACGCCGGCCCACATCGCCTGCTGGGCCCAGGTGCCGGCGAAGGCCACTGCCAGCGGCACCAGCGCCGCCTCCAGATACAGGCTGGTGCTGACTACCCCCACCAGGAATCCCACTACGAGCCTGGCCAGGGCAAAGATGCCCAGGCTGAGACCACCCATCAGATCCTGCAGGAAGCCCGCGCACAAGCCGAGGACAGCGCCCGCCTCCGGCCCGCGGTAGACGCCGGCGGCCAGGACCAGCAGCAGCAGCGGGTCCAGGACGGCGCCGCCCAGCGCGACGCGCACCAGCCAGGTGGTGTGCAGGGCGTCCGCGACTACCATCAGTCCTGCGTAGACTGCGATCCTCAGGCCCACCCGCCGGCCCCCCGCTCAGCCGCTGCCTTGTAGGAACGCGTCTCGGAAATCTACGCTTCGTTCATGCGCAGAGCCGGCTTCCCACGATGTGTGGGTATCGGCGCTGCGAGTTGAACGGCGCAGGATCGAACTCGCGCCGCCGAGCCCGAGCATCATCTATGTTTCGGAACCCCGCACCGTCGCGGGAGGGGGTGAACCCCCTGAAACATCCGGAGCGTCTCTCATGCCTTTGTCACTGCCCCAGTTGGATGTTTCAGGGGGTTCATCGGGGGGGCGCCGTGAGCCCGGCGAGCGCGGTAGCATGGTGCTCCTCGCAACCG
>JACQTN010000134.1 GCA_016210785.1 Armatimonadota bacterium | reverse complement strand
CTACTGGGGGCCGAAGCCCGCGCTGGAGCGGGTGGTCTTCCGGGTCATCCCGGAGGACAGCGCCCGCATGTTGGCCCTGGAGACCGGCGAAGTGGACATGGTGCTGAACCCGGTCGCGGCCGGCCTGCGCCGCCTGCGGGGGAACCCCCGCTACCCGATCGTCGAGGTGGGCGGCCTGCGCACCCTGTTCTACGGCTTCAACGTCAAGCTGCCGCCGGTGGACGACGCGAAGGTGCGGCAGGCCCTCAGCTTCGGGATCGACCGCAAGGCGATCATCGACAACGTCATGGAGGGGATCGTGGAACCCGCGGTCAGTGTGATCTCGCCGCGGGTCTTCGGCGCCGCGGACGTGACGAAGCTGTGGGGGTACAACAAGCAGCGGGCGGAGCAACTGCTGGACGAGACCGGCTGGCGCCGCGGCCCCGACGGCATGCGGGTGAAGGGCAACCAGAAGCTCACGGTCAGGCTGTACGCCCCGCGGGGCCGCTGGCCCAAGGACGCGGAGACCGGGGAGGTCGTGCAGGCCCAGCTGCGAGGCATCGGCGTCGATCTTCAAGTGCAGGTGCTGGAGTGGACCGTGTACTTCACCGGCATCCGGCGCCACTCCCACACCGAGGCTCACATGCTGACGCTGGGCTGGTCTACCGTGTCGGGCGACGCCGACTACGCCCTGCGGCCGCTCTTTAGCTGCGGCTGGGAGCCGCCCAAGGGGTGGAACAGCTACAACTACTGCAACAAGCAGTACGACGAGCTGATCCTGCGGGCGATGGGGTCGCTAGACCCGGAGCAGCGCAAGAAGCTCTACGCCCAGGCCCAGGAGCTGCTGATGCGGGACATGGTCGGGGCGCCCATGTACACCTACAAGGAAATCGTGGTGCTGGCCAACCACGTGCGCGGCTACGTCATCCACCCGCTGGACTACTACATGTGGGTGAATACCGTGCGGATCCAGCGCTGAGAAGCTGGGTCGGAAATGTACCAGGAGCGAAACACCTTGAAGTCCGGTAACTGGGGCTAGCCTACGCGGTCGCGGGGGCGCGGCCGGGGCGAAAGGCCCTGGCCGCGCCGGCGTGACGGGCCGGGTCCGGGATGCGCGCGCTCATCATCAAGCGCCTGCTGTACATCGTTCCGGTGGTGGCCGGGATCGTCTTCCTGGTCACCATCACCATTGATCTCATCCCGGGTGACCCGGTGCAGCTCATCCTGGGGCAGGCGGCCACGCCGGAGACCACCGCGGCCCTGCGGAAGGCCCTGGGCCTGGACCGGCCCTTCCACCAGCGCTACCTGGACTACATGATCGGGCTGACGCGGTGGGACCTGGGGCAGTCGATCCGGGAAGGCCGGCCCGTCACGCGGGCCGTCGCCGAGCACTGGCCGGCCACCCTCCGCCTGACCCTGGCGGCGATCAGTCTGGCCGTCGTTTTCGGCATGGGGACAGGCCTCCTTTCGGTGATGACGCGGGGCACCTTCTTCGACGATGCCGTGCGCTTGCTCAGCATCCTGGGACTGTGCATGCCGGTGTTCTGGGTGGGGCTCATCTTCATCTATCTCTTCGGCTACTACCTGCGCTGGCTGCCGGTGGGCGGCATCGGCGGGATCGAGTACATGATCATGCCCGCGGTGGCCCTGGCGTTGCCCTCCATCGGCATCCTCTCGCGCATGACCCGGGCCAGCCTGCTGGAGACCTTCTCGTCCGACTACGTGCGCACCGCCCGCGCCAAGGGCGTGACCTGGCACGGCGTCCTCACGCGCCACGCCCTGCGCAACGCGCTGATTCCGGTCATCACCGTGATCGGGTTGCAGTTCGGGCAGTTGATGGGCGGCGCGGTGCTCACCGAGACGGTGTTTGCCTGGCCCGGCCTGGGCCGCCTCACGGTCTACGCCATCACCGCCCGCGACTACCCCATGGTGCAGGGCGGGGTGCTGGTGTTCGCGCTGGTCTTTACGCTGATCAACCTGATCGTGGACCTCTCGTATGCCTTGATCGATCCGAGGTTGCGATATGCCTAGAGCGATTCGCAAGGATGAGATCACCCTGGTGGCGACGGGCGACGTGATGCTGCAGCGCCCGCCGCGCCTCACGCGCCGGTCGGCCCTGCGGGGCCTGGCCGGCGCCGACGTCACCTTCGTGAACCTGGAGGTCCCCCTGACCGACCGCGGCGCGCCCCAGGAAAAGGCCGTGCCCCTGCGGGCGCCCACGCGGGTGGCGCCTGCGGTGGCGGCGGCGGGCATCCACGTGGCGACCGTCGCCAACAACCACGCCCTGGACTACGGCGAGGTGGGCCTGTTCGACACCCTGGAAAGCCTGCGCCGGGCCGGCGTGCTGGCCGTGGGCGGCGGGAAGAACCTGGACGAGGCGCTGCGGCCCGCCGTGTGGAAGCACGAGGCCAGCGGCCTCCGCATCGCCTTCCTGGGCCTGGCGTCGACGCTGCCCAATAGCTACGGGGCAACGCCGGTGCGGCCGGGCATCGCGCCGGTGCGGGTCCACACGCGGTACGTCCTCGATCCCGGCACCCTGCTGGAGCAGCCGGGCACCGCGCCGTATGTGGAGACGGTGGCGAATGCCCGGGACGTGAAGCAGGCGTGCCAGGAGGTCGCGCAGGCGAAGCGGCGGGCGGACCTGGTCGTGGTCGGCATCCACTGGGGCGTGGCGTACGGCTTCGTGGCCGGCGTGCAGGAGGACCTGGCGGAGTACCAGCGGCCGCTGGGCCACGCGCTGGTGGACGCGGGCGCGGACCTGGTGGTGGGCCATCACCCGCACGTGGTGCACGGGGTGGAGCGCTACCGCCGCGGCGTGATCCTGTACAGCCTGGGCAACTTCCTGTTCCACGCGCTGGCGGTAGGAGCAAAGCTCCCGCTCACCCAGGACTACCCTCCTTACAACTGGGAGGGCCTGAAATCGGTGACGGCGCGCGAGAGCGTCCTGGCCACGGTGACGCTGGGGCGCCGGGGGGTGCGGCGCATCGTGTTCACCCCCACGTGCATGGACCGATCCGGCGAACCGGAGTTCATCACGGGCGCGCAGGCCGCGGCCGTGCTGGGGCGCCTGGCCGCCTACTCGGCGCGCCTGGGGACCCGGCTGCGGATTGCCGGCGGGCGCGCGGCGCTGGAGATGTGAAGCGGGGCTGCGGCCGGCGGGGCGGCGGCACGGGCACGGGGGAGACCCGATGCGGCATACCGTCGGACGGCGGCACAGGTCGATTCCCCGGGAGGGTAACGCGATGGCACGCCGTGCACGTCATGCGGTGAGACTCGGTCTGGCCGCCCTGGTGGCAGGCATGCTCCTGGCGGCGGCGCTCCCCCGCGCCACCGGCGCGCCGGCCGGTGGAACGATCACCATCGCCCGTCCCTCCGACTCCGTTTCCCTCGACGCCCACCGGGACAGTTCTTCGCCAGGCGCCTGGGTCTACTCCAACATCTACGAGACCCTGGTCAAACTCACCCAGGACATGCGGATCGAGCCCGCGCTCGCCACGTCCTGGGAGATCCAGTCCACGCGGCGGATGCTGTTCCGGCTGCGCAAGGGCGTCCGGTTCCACGACGGCAGCCCCTTCAACGCCCAGGCCGTGAAGTTGACCTTCGACCGCACGCTCAACCCGCAAAACCCCGGCGTCGCCTCCAGCAACCTGGGGCCGGTGGAGGGCGTGGAGGTCGTCGACGACTACGCGGTCGTGGTGATCACCCGGGTGCCGTTTGCGCCGCTGCTGCGGGCACTGACCATGGTGAACGCCATCCCCATGGTGAGCCCGGAGGGCGTGCGGCGCGCGGGCGACGGCTTCGGCCGCAACCCGTCGGGCACCGGGCCTTTCAAGTTCTCGGAGTGGCTCACCAACACCCGCATCGTGCTGGTCCGCAACGATGACTACTGGGGGCCCAAGCCCGCGCTGGAGCGCGTGGTCTTCCGCGTGATCCCCGAGGACAGCGCGCGCATGCTGGCGCTGGAGACCGGCGAGGTGGACATGGTGCTGGGTCCTGCCGCGGCGGGACTGCGACGCGTGCGCGGTAACCCCAAGTTCAAGATCGCCGAGGTCGGCGGCCTGCGCACCCTCTTCTACGGGTTCAACAACACCCTGGCCCCCGTCAACGAAGTCAAGGTGCGCCAGGCGATCAACGTGGGCATCGACCGCAAGGCCATCATCGACAACGTCATGGAAGGCATCGTGGAGCCAGCCACCAGCCTGATCTCCCAGCGCGTCTTCGGCGCCCACGACATCAGCGCGTCGTGGGCCTACAACCGGGCGAAGGCGGAGCAGCTCCTGGACGAGGCCGGCTGGCGGAAGGGGCCGGACGGCATCCGGTCCCGGGGCGGCGCGCGCCCGACGCTGCGCCTGTACACGTCGCGGGGGCGCTGGCCGAAGGACGCCGAGACCGCGGAGGCCATCCAGGCGCAACTGCGCGTCCTGGGCATCGACGCGCGAGTCAACGTCCTGGAGTGGGCGATCTACTTCCAGGGCCTCCGGCGCAACGCCCACGCCGACGCTCACATGCTCACCCTGGGCTGGGCGACCACCACCGGGGACGCTGACTACGGTCTGCGCTCCCAGTTCGCCTGCGCCGCGGCGCCGCCCCGCGGCTGGAACGCCTACAACTACTGCAACAAGGAGTACGACGAACTGATCCTGCGGGCGATGGGCAGCCTGGACCAGGACCAGCGGAAGACGCTGTACGCGAAGGCCCAGCAGATCCTGGCCCACGACGTGCCCGCGGTCGCCATGTACACTTACAAGGAGATCGTGGCGCACGCGGACTACGTGCGGGGGTATCTGATTCACCCGCTGGACTACTACCTGTGGATGAACGGCGTGTCGGTCCGGCGGTGAGGGCGACGCGGCGATGGCGGTCCGCACCCTGACGATTCCCGTGCGCCCGTCGCGCACGCGATGGCTGGCGGCGCGGCGGCTGCTGCACAACCGGCTGTCGGTCCTGGGCCTGGTGCTGGTCGGGCTGATCGTCGTGGCGGGGATCGGCGCCCCGTACCTCGCTCTCCACGATCCGGCGGCGCAAACCCTCTCCGACCGGCGCGCCTTGCCCAGTTCCAGATACCTTCTGGGCGCCGACGAGTTCGGGCGCGACATCCTCAGCCGCATCCTGTTTGGATCGCGGCTGGCGCTGCTGGTGGGCGTGGGATCGGTGGCCATCGGCATGACGCTCGGGATGCTGGTGGGCGGCGGCGCCGCCATCACCGGCGGGTGGCCGGACGACGTCTTCATGCGCAGCATGGACATCCTGCTGGCCTTTCCCTACCTGATGCTGGCGCTGGTGGTGGTCACCGTGCTGGGCCCCGGTCCCGTCAACACCACCATCGCCGTGGGGCTGTGGGCGGTGCCGGCGTTTGCGCGCATGACGCGCGGCGCGGTGCTCACCGTGCTGGACCAGGAGTACGTGGAGGCGGCGCGCGCCGTGGGCGCGTCGGGCGTCCGCATCGCCTTCACCCACATCCTGCCCAATGGCCTGCCGCCGGTGCTGGTGCTGGCCACGCTGTACATGGGCTACGCCATCCTGCTGGAGTCGGCGTTGAGCTTCCTGGGCCTGGGCGTGCAGCCGCCCACGCCGTCGTGGGGCTTGATGATCAGCACCGGGCGCGAGTACCTGTTTGAGGCGCCGCACGTCTCCACGTTCCCCGGGCTCGCCATCACGCTGGCGGTGCTGGGGTTCAACCTGGTGGGCGACGGGCTGCGGGACGCCCTCGACCCGAAGGCCGCGGCGCTCTCCCGCTAAGGCCATTTTTCGGTTTTGACAGAAAAAGGTATGTCTGTTATCCTGGGGATGTCATGGCTCGGAAGAAGACGACGGTCTACATTGAGGAAGACGTCCTAAAGGCCGCCAAGATTGCTGCGACTCTCACCGGCAAGAAGGAATATCAGGTCTTCGAGAGCGCGCTGCGGCAGTACCTCGGTTTTGCCATTCTTGAGAAGGCCTGGAGTAAGAACAGGCTATCCGAAGCGGAAGCGCTGCGCCTGGCCTATCGAGAACTCCACTCTGCCAGACGAAAGATGAATGCTCAGGGTCGTCGTTGACCCCGGTGTGGTCGTCTCGGCCCTGCTCTCGCCTGCGGGCACTCCCGCTCAACTCATCGTGGCCTGGCTCAGAGGGCTGTACGAATTGATCGTGTCGCCGCGTCTTCTCACTGAACTAGAGACGGTCCTGGTCCGGCCGAAACTCAGGACACGCATCGACAAACAGACTGCAACTGCACTGGTCTCCCTCCTCCGAGACCATGCCATCGTCATGCTCGACCCACCTGCCGAGCCTGGGCTGACGCCAGACCCCGGCGATGATTACCTGATCACCCTGGCTCGCGCCAGTCGTGCCGATATCGTTGTCTCCGGCGACACCCACCTGACCCGGCTGAAGACGATGACTCCACCAGTCGTCACGCCGAAGGTGTGTCTCCAGATGCTTGAGACGCGTTAGACCATATCCCTGGAAACCGGCATGCTGCCTTCGCAAGCTCTCATCGGCAGCCCCGTGCGCCGCCGCGAGGACCCGCGCCTGCTGCGCGGCCAGGGCCGGTACGTCGCGGACATCGTCCTCCCAAATCAGCTCTCCGCCGCGCTGGTCCGCAGCCCGCACGCCCACGCGCGCATCGCCGGCATCGACGTCTCGCGTGCCCGCGCCATGACTGGAGTCCTCGCGGTCTTTATCGCCACCGATCTCGCGGATACCGTGCGCCCGCTCCCCGTCCTGGTCCCCCACCCGGCCCTGCGCGAGATCCCGCAGCCCCTCCTGGCCGCGGATCTCGTGCGCTACGTGGGGCAGCCCGTGGCG
>JACQTN010000140.1 GCA_016210785.1 Armatimonadota bacterium | reverse complement strand
GCCAGGAAAGGGCCAGGCCGGGCTTCAGGTTCAGCGCCGCATCCCGCACCATGAGCGTCTCGTAGATGTTGGCGTAGGCGTTGGTGGCGTGGGTCAGGGTCGACTTGTGGGGATCCCCCGTCTGCATGTCCTGGGTCTGGGCGACCACCACCACGTCCGGGGTCTGGGCGGCAGTCCGGCCCGGGGCGCCAGCGCCGATGCCGGCAGCCAAACCCAGCACCACCAGAATGGCCACGACCTTCCTGTTCACCACCATCGTCCTCCCCATTGTCCTCCCCTCCTCTGGGTGCTCTCTGCACCCGTCCGTCTGGAGCCGGCTCAATCCTGCCCCCACTCCCCGATCACGCGGCTCACAGCACCCACGATTCTCTGCCCTGTGTACCGGTGTGGGTGCGGGCCGCAAACCTGTCGGGCCGGCAGGCCTCCAGCTCCGGGGCGTCCACCGTCCCCTCCAGGATCCACCGCGCCACAGCCTCCCCGACCGCCGGCGCATGCATGATCCCGTGCCCTCCCAGGCCGCAGGCGTAGAAGAATCCGGGCACGGCCGGGAGGGGACCCAGGATGGGAAGGTCATCTGGAGTCATCGCCCGCAGCCCGGCGTAGGCACGGACCAATGAGGCTTCCGCGAGCCGGGGAACCCGTGCCAGTCCGGTCTCGATGAAGCGCTCGGTGACCGCGGGATCGGGCACTTCCTCGGTGCCCGGGTTCTCCTGGAAGCCGCCGAGGAGGATGGTGCCGTCGCGCTGGTGATGGAGGTACCACCCGGAGTCGACGTGGATGGTGAAGGGCACGGGAGTGACGCCCAGCGGGACGGCGGTCAGGATCGCCACCTGGGTATGGACTGGCCTGACGGGCAGGTCCTGCCCCACCATGGCCGCGACCTCTCGCGCCCGGACCCCCGCCGCATTCACCACCACCGGCGCCGGGACGAAGCGGCGGCTGGTCTGGACGCCGGCCACCCGGCCGGCCTCCACCGCGATGCCGGTGACCGGCTCGCCGAAGAGCACGCTCCCGCCGGCGGCCCGGATCCCCTGAAGATAGCCGGTCACCGCGGCGTAGGGGTTCACGTGCCCGTCCCCGGCCGTGTACGTGCCCAGCCGGACGTCCTCCGGGTTCAGGTACGGCCAGCCGCGCGCGATCTCGTCAGCGCCGACCACGGCGACGTCGCTGCCGCAGGCGTGCTGGAGTGCCGCCGTCTCCAGAAGACGCCGGGCGCCCGGCTCGCTGGTGGCGAAAAGCAGATACCCGGCGCGCTCAAACTCCGCGTCCACGCCCGTGATCGCCCGGAACTCCCCATACTCCTCGATGCTTCGCTGAGACAGGCGGACGAGGAGCGTGTTCCCGAACTGCCGGCGGACCCCCCCGGTGGCTTTGGACGTCGATCCTGCCCCGGCGTAATCCGCCTGGTCGAGCACCACGACGCGAAGCGTCCGGTCGCGCGCCAGCAGGTGAAACGCCACGCTGAGCCCGACGATGCCTGCCCCGATGACTACCACATCTGCCCGGTCCATGGTGCTCTCCAGCGTGTTCAAGGTCTGCGGCTTCTCAGAACGTCGGCGGGGTGATGGCCGACACGATGACGGCGGAGATGTCCCCCACGTTGACGAAGCGATGGGGAATTCCACAGTCGAAGTAAATCGAGTCGCCTTCGCGAAGAATCTCGACGCGGTCGCCAATCTCGAACCGCACCTCACCCTGTATCACCACATCGCATTCCTCTCCAGGGTGACTGAACGGTTCACTGAACGTGGGCCGGGCGGGTTCCAGGGTGATCAGCACCAGTTCCATGCGCCGGTTGAGGTCAGGAGAGAGCAGCTGGTAATCTGCGTCGGAGCGCGGAAAGGAGAGCCGCTTCCGTTCCCGGGGGCGCACCACCCAGAGAGCTTCCCCCTCGTCCACAAAGAAGTGGAACAGTGGAACTTCCAGGGCGAGGGCGATGCGGCGGAGGGTCTCGATGGAGGCGCGGTTGGTCCCGTGCTCGAGCTGGCTCAGAAAACTCGCGCTTACCCGGGCCCGCCGGGAGAGCTGAGCCAGGGTGAGGCTCTTGTGCTCCCGCAGACTCCGGATTTTCTCGCCGACCCCGTTCCGCGCCAGAAGAGACCCTTCATTTACCAGAAATAAACTTGTGCGTCGATTATTCGCTATGAATGAAAAAATGTCCTCCAGGCCAGAGGAGTTCTTGACGCCCAGGGGGAAGGGGGTGAGGCCCTGAATTCCTGCCTGCTCACATCCCGCCCGAACGGAACGCAGCAACCTGATGAGGAGGGGCGCAATGAACAAGTTTCTGGACTTCACGGTGGAAGAATACCGCCAGCGTTACCGCCATATTCAGACGGAGATGCGCCAGCGCGGCGTCGACGGCCTGCTACTGTCCGACCCGATGAATCTGGTCTACAGCACCGGGTACCGCACGATCCTGTTCGCCAGCAAGTTCCGGCCGTTTCTCGCCATGATCCCCCAGCAGGGCGATCCCACCCTCATCCTCCCCAACCTGGAGGTGGGGGACGGCCGCAAGACTTCCTGGGTGGAGGACGTGCGCGGCTGGGGCAAGGGCCTGTACGCCGACGCGCCGGACGTCTTCACGCTGATCCGGCAGGTGGCGGAGGAGAAGCGCCTGCTCACGGGCACGCTGGGGATGGAGATGGCCGTGGGACAGCGCCTGGCGCTCACCTTCGACCAGTACGAGGAGATCCGTAAAATCTTCGCGGGCGCCAGGATCGTGAACTGCTCCGACCTGATGTGGGCGGTGCGGATCAGAAAGTCGCCCACCGAGATCGAGTACCTCCGCAAGGCCGGCGCGCAGACCGACGCCGGCTACCTGGCCGTGCTCCACGCGGCGAAGGAGGGGATGTCGGAGCGGGAGATGCAGCGGATTGTGGGTACGGCCATGATGGAGCACGGCGCCGACGCACCCGGGTTTCTCGTGGTGGCCGCCGGGCCGGACCGCTACGACATGCTGAACCCCTACGCCTCCGACTACAGGGTCAGGAAGGGCGACATGGTCAACTTCGACATCGGCGCCATCTACCGGGGCTACTGGGGCGACATGACCCGCGGCTTCTTCATCGGCCAGCCCACCGCACGCCAGCGCGCGTTCTACGAGGCGGAGATGGAGATCTTCCTGCGCACCCGGGACGCGGTGAAACCCGGCATCGCCATTGAGGACATCGACAAGGTGGCCGAGGCGACCATTGAGAAGCTCGGCTACAAGGAGTACATGCTCCACCGCACCGGCCACGCCCTCGGCCTGGACGTGCACGAGATCCCGTCGGTGGCGCTGGGCGATGCGACGGTGCTGGAGCCCGGCATGGTCTTCACCATCGAGCCCGGCATCTACGACTTCTCCATCGGCGCGTTCCGGCTGGAGGACGTGGTGGTGGTCACCGAGACCGGGTACGAGTCCCTGAACAAGTCGCCGATCGAGCTGATGGTGCGCTGAGGAGCTGAGTGGGTGGTGCTCACCAACGGAGTACCTTGCAGTGGAGAAGCAGACGCTGAGGAGCTGAGTGGGTGGTGCTCACCCACGGAGCACGTTGCAGAGAGAAGCAGAGGATCACTCGGCCTATGGACATTAGCCGCATCGCCCAGGCAGTCGACGCGGACGCCGCGGTGCGGCGGACGCAGGAGATGGTGCGCATCCCCGCGGTGACCGGCCAGGAGAAGCCCATGGCCGAGTACGTGGCCGTGGAGATGCGGAAGATCGGCCTCCACGTCACCGTGGACGCCGCGCACAACGCGGTCGGCGAGCTGCGCGGCTCAGGCGGCGGGCGCTCCCTGCTGCTGCTCACCCACACCGACTCCGGCCCGGAGGGCGGGATGAAGGACGCCTACAGCGGCCGCCTGGAGGACGGGGCGAAGTACGGCACGCGCGGCGCCGTCATCTACGGCCGCGGCGCGTGCACGCCCAAGTCGGGCATCGCGGCCATGATGGGGGCGGTGGAGGCGCTGCTCAAGACCAGGACTCCGCTGCGCGGGAGGCTGCTGGTGGCCGCGGTGACCAAGGACCTGGCCGCCAACCACGAGGGCATGAAGGAGCTGCACGAGACCGCGCCGCTCAACACCGACATCGTGGTGGCCGGCGAGCCGTCCAACGGCCAGATCGTGCTGGGCGCGCGGGGCATCGCCCACTACGAGGTCACCTTTCAGGGCGTGCCGACGCACTGGGGCCGCCCCGCCGAGGGCGTGAACCCGCTGTACGGTCTGGCCGACCTGCTGCTGGCGCTGGAGAGCTGGGAACTGCCGAGCCACCCGCACCTGGGGAAGGCGACCGTCTCGCCCTTTGAGGTGCGGTCGGACGCCAACCCGCCCCGCACGCCGCACGAGTGCCGGCTGCGCCTCGACCGCCGGGTGCTGCCCGACGAATCCACCGACCACATCCAGGAAGATCTGCAGACGATGGTGGACCGCGTCGCCGCGCGGCGCAAGGGTCTCCGCGGCAGCGCGGCGCTGGCGAAGGCGATGTTCCCCTTCAGCATCCCGCCCGACGCACCCGTGGTGGGCATGCTGGAGGAAGCGGCGCGGGCGGCGCTGGGCCGGAAGATCGGGACGACCTACATCTCCTTCGGCAGCAACGCGGCCTACGCCATCAAGGCCTGGGGCGCGCAGGGATGCGCGCTGGGCGCGGGCGACATCCGGGACGTCAACGAGACCGAGCACATCGCGGTGGAGGGCCTGGTGGAGGCCATGAAGGTCTACGCCGCGATGGCCGCGCTGGCGTGCGCCTGACCGCGGGGTGACCCCCCTGAAACATGCAGGTGCTTCGTCTGCGCTGTGGGGGGTCTTCCGCATGTTTCAGGGGGGTCAGGGCCGATGCGGCGGTACGTCCTGCGCAGGGTGCTGAGCCTGGTGCCGCTGCTGCTGGCGGTCTCCATCGTCATCTTCGTGGCGCTGGCCGTGGCACCGGGCGACCCCGCGGTGCTGATGCTGGGGCAGGACGCCACGCCGGAAGGCGTCCGCGAACTGCGGCAAATCCTGGGCCTGGATCTGCCGCTCCCGGTCCAGTACGCGCGGTTTGTGGGCGGCGCGCTGAGGGGCGATCTGGGCCGCTCTTTCCAGACCCGGCGCCCGGTCGCCGGCGAGCTGATGCGCACTTTCCAGGTGACGCTGGCGCTAACCATCACCGCCCTCAGCGCCTCCTGCCTGGTGGGGCTGGCCGTGGGCATCCTCTCCGCGATGCGCCCGCGCAGCCTCATCGACTACCTGGTGCGCGTGGTGATCCTCACCAGCGTCTCCATGCCCATC
>JACQTN010000139.1 GCA_016210785.1 Armatimonadota bacterium | reverse complement strand
TCCTGGTGGACGCCCTCCGGACCAAGAGATCCCGATCCGGGAGGAGATCGCTGACGTGAGGCCCGTGGAACGAGCTGCCCGATTGCTGATGGGGTTTCAGTGGCGGCGGCCCGGACTCCCCCGGCTGCCCGCGTGGGTGCGCCGCATCAGGATTCCCGTGGCCGTGCTGATCACCGCGGTCACGGTGCTGTGGGCGGTGCGGGCCGCGCGTCAGCCGTCACCGGCAGCGGACGGCCCGGCGCCTGTGCCGGTGGTCGTCGCGCGACAGGCGATTCCGGCGGGCACCCTGGTGACGCCGCCGATGGTTGGCGTGTGGCCGCACCGCGGCGCAGCGGAGGGCGCGGCGCGCGATCCGCAGGCGGTCGTGGGACTGGTGACCACCCGGGCCCTCGCTCCCGGGGAGATCATTGCGCGCGGCGTCGTGGGCGCGCCTGAACAGGTCTTTGGGGTGGCCGCTGCGGTGCCCGCGGGGATGCGCGCGCTGACGGTGGTCGTGGCGCCCTCGCAGGTCTTCGGCGGCCGCATCGTCCCGGGGACCCGCGTGGACGTGATCGCGGTGACGGGGCCGGGCCAGCCGCCTCGCGCCGCCGTCCTGGCGAGTGGGGTACGGGTGCTGCGCGTGGGAGGTTCCATGCAGGCTTCGGCTCCGGTGCGATCCGGGGGATCGCAAGGCGGAGTGGACGTCACGCTGGCACTTCCTCCTGAATCGGCAGCGCCGCTGGCGATCGCGCAGGTCCACGGGCAGCTTCTCCTGGCGCTTCATCCGGTGCAGGCGGTGGCTGGCGCACCGGAGCAGAGCAGGCCGGCACCATCGTCCCCGGGTCCTCACGCGGCCTTGACCGCATCCCCCCGCCTGCCGCCCGGCGGTCTTCGCGGGGCGCGTTCCACGCCCCCGCGATGGTCGCGCCAGCGCATGCGCATGCCGGCGGCTGAGGCGGTGGCGGCGCGTGCTGGTGCGGTCTCTTCGTCAGGTGCGTCTTCCTCCCCGGGGGCGTCATCGAGTCCGGGGACGGTATCCTCTGCGGGCGTCGCATCCGCGTCGGGTGCATCGGCTGCCACGGGTGCGGCGTCTGCCTCGGGATCCTCCGCGTCGAAGGCGACACCCGCTTCCGGCGCGGCGCCCGGAGGAGATGCGCCGGCCGACGCCGGGGCGGCGCCCCCTGCCGGTGTCCGGCCGGCTTCGCCGTCTTCTTCGGCGGCGCAGGAACGCACCGGGGTCGTCGTGATCGAGGTTATTCACGGTGAGCGGCGGGAGCGGTTTGCCGTGTCTCCCCAGGAGCGAGAGCCATGAAGGCCGGCGCGCGTCCCACGCGCCTGAGGATGTTTCTGGCGGCGATCGCTCTGTCCGTGATCCCGCTGCCCGCGCTTCGCGCCGCCCCGCCGCCCGCCGGCGCGGAGCTGGTCGGCGTGCTGGTCCAGGAGACCCGGGAGGGGACCCGCATAACGATTACCGCTACGGGGCCGTTCCAGCACCGCGTGGAAAGCGGATCCGGCGAGATCGTCCTGATCTTGCGCGGCGTCGCCGCACGGGCGGCCACTATTCCCGTGGCTCGCGGCGCTGTCGCGCTAGTCGAGATCGCTCCGCGGCGCGACGGTGCCGTGCGCGTGACGCTGCGGCTGCGGGTCGCGCTCGCCGTGGTCCGCGAGGACGCCGGGGACGGCCGCGTCGGTCTCCTCCTCGGGCCACGTCGGGACGAGCCCGCGGCGCCCGCGGTTGCGTCTCCCACGCCGACATCTCCCACGCCCACGTCCTCCCCGTCCTCCGCGCCGCCATCATCCGCGCCACCGGCTCCCCCACCATCGGCAGCTCCGCCGCAGGGAACTGTCGGAGCGCCGGCACCACCCGATGGCGCCGCGTCCGATCACAGGCCGCCGACGCCGGTGCAGGTGCCGGCGACCAGTGCCCAGGGTACGGTGCCGGCCGAGCAGGTGGCGGGCAGGCTCGTCACCCGCCGCACGCTGGAGATGAAAGCGGGCACCGGACACTTGGTGGAAGTGAAGGGACTCGTGCGGGCGGCGGTGGCCAACCCGTCCGTGGTCGGCGTGGTGCCGGTCTCCGCCGGGGAGATCCTGCTCAACGCCAGGCAGGCGGGACGGACCACGGTCATGCTCTGGCAGGGCGGTCGCGACCTCATCATCTATGACGTGTCCGTGCTTCCCGGCGCCGATCCCATCGCGCGACTGCGCGAAGTGCTGGCCCGCGTGGCACCCGAAGGGATCCTTGAGATCGTGGAGCTGCCGTTGACCCAGGCGCCTTCGGCACCCACCTCGCCCGGCGCGTCGGCAGCGGGACCGTCCATCCTCATCAGCGGCACCGTCGTGACGCAGGGGGACCGCGACCGCGTGGAGGAGGTGGCGCGCGCACTGGGCGTCCGCGTCGTCAGCCACATCGAGGTGTTGCGACCGGTGCAGGTGCGGCTGCAGGTCAGGGCGGTGGAGCTGGACCGCACCGTGATGCGCGACGTGGGGATCACGTGGGGCGGCGGTCAGGTGTCCCAGGGCGTGCCGTCGCTTGTGCCCGGGCAGGTCACCATGCAGGTGGTCACCGGTCCCGTGCTCCAAGCCACCGGTGCCGAGCTGCTGCTGGCGCGGCTGGCCGCGCTGGTGCGGGATGGGCGCGCACGCCTCCTCGCCCAACCTTCCCTGGCCGTGCTCGCCGGCCGCGAGGCCAGCCTGCTGCTGGGTGGGGAAATTCCCATCCCCGTCGAGAGCCAGGGCGCGGTGTCGGTCACGTTTCGGGAGTTCGGAATCAGGTTACGCGTGAAGCCCGACGTTCGCGCGGGCGGGCGCATGTTCATGGAGATCACCCCGGAGGTCTCTTCGCTCGACTTCGCCAACGGCGTGAGGCTGGCCGGCGTGACGGTCCCGGCGCTGCGCACCCGGAAGGTGAGCACCGTGGTCTCCCTGGACCCGGGCCAGAGCCTGGCGATCGGCGGACTCCTGCAGCACGAGGATGCGCAGGTGGTGCAGCGGGTTCCCGTGCTCGGCGACCTTCCGGTTCTCGGCGCGCTCTTCCGATCATCCACGTTTCAGCGGCGGGAGAGTGAGCTGGTGATCTTCGTCACGCCAGCGCTGGTGACTGCCGGCGATGGGGCGCCATGATGTTGCGGTACGAACCGCATCGGTTGGGCGATGCACCCGCCGCCCGCGGCGGGTGCGGGCAAGAGGCGCCCGGTGTCTTCCAGCATCGCCGGACCATCGCCATCCGACAGGAGCGTGGCGCCATCGTGGTCACGGTGGCGCTGCTGCTGGTTCCGCTGCTGGGGATGGGAGGGCTGGCCGTGGACTACGGCCGCGGGCTGCATGCGCGGGCAGTGCTGCAAGAGGCCGTGGACGGCGCTGCGGCCGGAGTGCGCGCATACCGGGAGGAGTTGCGCGGGGGGCGCATGGGATGGCCGGAGATCGAGGCTGCGGCCCGGCGGCTTGCGGTCGCGGCCCTGGCCGCCAACCGGTTCGCCGGCACGGTGGTATGGACCGAGTGGCAGGGGTCGGTGTTGTGGCTGTACGCCCGCGCCGCGTCCGACACCCTCTTTGCGCGGGTCCTGGGATGGTCACGGCTCGAGGTCCGCGCCAGAGCGGCAGTAACGGTGCCCGACGTCCCGCCTCCGCCTGCTGTTGTTTCCCCGCCCGGCGCACCGCCGCTGGACGAAGGCACCGGCGACATCCACCGCGGGCCCGAGTCGTTCGCAGAGGTCCCGTCGGCGCCGGGCCCGCCCGGACTGGTCGACGTGGCCCCGCCGTCTCCCGGCATCCCGGCGCCGGACTCTCCGCCGCCGGAGGTGGACATGACACCTCCAGCGGAGCCGCCGTCGCCCGCCGCCGGTCCTGCCACGTCGTCGGGGCCTGCTGCGACGCGCGGGGGCGACGACTGGCTGGTGGCGGGAACAGACTTCGCGTACGTCAAGGACAGCAGCGGCGAGGAGTATGGATTGAACACCCGCACCGGCGCGACGGAGCGGCTGGGCGGAACTCCGTCCCCCGACGCCATCTCCGACGCCTATCGCGGCTCGGGGAATTCGTCGCCGGCAACGCCGGACTACGGAGGCTGCGATGACCTGTGTTAGGGTCCCGCTCATACTCATCCTCACGCTTACCTTGTCGTGGCCTGGCGGGAGAGCCATGGGGCTTTCGGCGGACGCCGGTCTCGGGCCGGCGGCGTCCGCGACGTCTCCGGCAGATCGCGGCGCCATGGTCAAGCGCGGATCCCCCGCGAGTCCGGACGACGCGGGCCTGCCGTCGGCGCCGGCGGGCGTCGACCCGCGCGACTGGTGGCACAGCCACTGGCGGTGGTGGGGGCGGCTGTATCCTTTCGACCAGCGGCTGCGCACCGCCCGCCTCGTGGAAGTGATCTGGGAGTCACCCGAGTATCGGCAAGGCCGTCTGGCGTTTGCGCGGATCGCCCGCGGACCTGCCTGGGTGCGCGACTACCTGGAGCGCACCGCCGCGTACACGGCGTGGGAGCTGTTCGTCATCAACCGCACGGACCGTCCCTGGCCGATGGCCCCCTTCGACCGGTGGGACTTTCGCGTGGAGGACGACCGGGGACGCCGGTACGCGATCGTCGCCTTCGACGATTTGCCCCGGGTGATCCGGCCCGGGCAGGTCTACAACCGTTTCATCTATACCGAGCAGGTGGACCGCACCAGGTTCACGGCGCTCGGAGTGCGGCTGCGTCCTCCGGCGACCGCGGAGGAGTATCGCTACCGGTGGTCCGCCGATCTCTTCGCCGACTACTTGCGCGGCGAGCCGTCCATGCGCTACCACGTGGTGCGGTGGTACAGCCCCGCCTCGCTGCGCACCCACATCGACTTCGAGACGGTGATCTTTCCCTACTGGCGCTCGCGGTACGGATGCGTCCGCGATCAGCCCTGCGTGCCCCCCTCCACCCGATGAACGCGCGCCCTGTCTACCTCCTCCATCCCGATCCTGCGGTGCGCCACTCGCTGCGCCAGGCGCTGGAGGCCGCCGGGCCGGTGGAAGAACTCGACGGCCCCGGGGCACTGCTGGACAGGGTCACGCTGGTGCCGCCCGGCGTGATCGTCGCGGGGCTGGACGCCGGTGGCGAGGGGCATGGTGTGGCAAGCCTGCTGGCGCTGGTGGTCGGAGCCTACCCCGACGTGCGCGTGGTCGGACTCGTGCGCACCACGGGGCTGGAGGAGGTACGGCGGCTCCTGCGCGCTGGCATCCACGATGTGCTTTTCGACCCGCCCGACCCCGCGGCGTGTGCGGCGGCTGTGCTCGCGCTGCTGCATCGCCCGGCCATCGCCGGGCCGGGCCTGGGAGGCTTCACCGTTGCCGTCACGTCATCCAAGGGCGGGGCAGGCGCCACCACCACGGCCGTCAACCTGGTCGCGCTCTTGGGACGCCTGGGGCCGGCCGCGCTGGTGGACGCCGACGCGCCCACCTTCGGCACGGTGGGCACCGCGCTGTTCGACGATCCCCCTGCCTGGACGCCGGTGGCGAGGCTTCTCCAGCAGAATCTGCCGCTGCATCCGATGCTGTTTCCCCGCGCGGGCCTGGCCCACCGCGGCGGGTTCACCGCCTTCACCCTGTGGGAACGCCCGCAGGATCTCGACGTGGTGGGGCCGCACCTCGGGGCGGCGCTGGACGCGCTGGCCGCCGCGTACGCGTATGTCGTCGCGGACGTGGGCCGGTCCGTGTGCGAGGCACAGGACGCCATCCTGCAGCGTGCCGATGCGCTGGTGTGCATGACGCGCATCGAAGTGGGGGCGCTGCGGAACCTCAAAGCGCTCGGGGAGCGCCTTGGGGCGCTGGGGATCGGTGCGCGGAAGGTGCTTTTCGCAGCAACCGCCGGGCCCGCGGGAGGCGATCTTACGCCGGAACATGCGGAGGAGGTGCTGGGCCATCGCTTCGACGCCGTGCTGCCCGAGACGCCGGCGCTGCGGCGCCTGGGCGACCTGGGCGAGATCGCCGTCCAGACCGCACCCGACCTGGAGTGGGTGCGGGAGGTCGCCCGTGTGCGGGATCTCCTGGTGGCCAGGCGGCAGGAAGCGCTGCAGCGCCTCCTTCCCGGCGCGGCGTGACCGCACCTGCTGCCATGGGCCAACGGCCAGACCTCCGCGCGCTTCTCCACCGCCGGCTCATCGATGAGGTCGATCCCGTCCTCCTGCAGGGCACGGAGGCCGCGGCCGTGCGC
>JACQTN010000022.1 GCA_016210785.1 Armatimonadota bacterium | reverse complement strand
GCCTGCGCATGAATGAAGCAAACGTTTTCCGAGGAGAGCTTCTGGGGGCCGGTGTCGCGGCTCGCGGGCGGGCTTCCGTCCCGGTGACGCCGCCCGGACGCGCCGCCCTGATCACGCACGTCCCGGCGCTGTGCCGGTCTCGCGGATTCTGACGCCTGATGTGGTCCCGCAGGCGGTACCTGTTGCATCGCGCGGTCCAGTCGCTCGTGATGCTGTGGCTGGTCACGCTGCTGGTCTTCCTGCTGCTGCGGCTGGTCCCCGGCGATCCCGCCCAGATGATCGCCGGGGACTACGCGGGGCGAGACGTGGTGGAGAGCATCCGCCGTGCGCTCGGTCTCGACCGGCCCCTGTACGAGCAGTACCTGGTCTACATGCGCAACCTGCTGCGCGGGGACATGGGGGTCTCCATCCGCGCGCAGCGTCCCGCCCTGCCGTATGTCCTGGAGCGTCTGCCCGCCACCGGCGAGTTGGCGGTGGCGGCGTTTGGGGTCGCCGTCGCCGTGGGTCTGCCCCTGGGGATCGTCGCCGCGGTGCGCCGGCGCAGCCTGTGGGACGCGCTCGCCTCCGCGTGTGCGCTGCTGGGGCAGTCCGTTCCCTCGTACTGGCTCGGCCTCATGCTCATGGTGATCTTCGCCGTGCACCTGCGCCTGCTGCCGACCTCGGGCCGGGGGAGCTTCCTCCATCTGATCATGCCGGGCGTGACGCTGGCCTCGTGGATGATCGGGCTCATCACGCGGCTGACCCGCTCGGGGCTGCTGGACGTGCTGCTCCAGGATTACATCCGCACCGCGCGGGCCAAGGGGCTGCCCGAGCGCGATGTGGTCTCGCGGCACGCCCTCCGCAACGCGCTCATCCCCATCGTCACCGTGCTGGGGCTGCAGATCGGCACGCTGCTGGGCGGCGCCGTGGTGACGGAGACGGTGTTTGCCTGGCCCGGGATGGGGTTGCTGGTGGTGCAGGCCGTGAGCCAGCGGGATTACCCGGTCGTGCAGGCCATCGTGCTGCTCTCCGCGCTGGTCTTCGTGGTGGTGAACTTCGCGGTGGACGTGCTCTATCAGTATCTCGATCCGCGGATCAGCTACGAGGGGGCGCGGGAGTAGCGGATGCGCAGTATCATGATGCGCCGCCTCACCCGGCACCGGCTTGGCCTGATCGGGCTGCTCATCCTGCTGGCGGTGGTCGTGACCGCCGCGGGCGGGTCCGTGCTCGCCCCGCGCGACCCATTTCAGCAGGCGCTGAGCCTCCGGCTGCTGCCGCCGCTCGCATCGCCCTCGCAGGGCCGCCCGGCCTTCCTGGGCACCGATCAGTTGGGGCGGGACGTGCTGAGCCGGATCATCTTCGGCAGCCGGACCTCCCTCATCGTGGCGACGCTGTCGGTCGCGCTGGCGGGCGTGGTGGGGCTGGCGCTGGGCCTGGCCGCGGGATTCTACGGCGGGATCCTCGACAGCGCCATCATGCGGCTGGTGGACATGCAGCTGGCGTTCCCGCTCATCCTGCTGGCCCTGGCGATCCTCGGCCTGATGGGCGCGAGTCTGGTCAACCTGGTCGTCGTCTTCGTGATCACGGGATGGCCGCTGTACGCCCGCACCATCCGCGGCGCCGTGCTGGCCATCAAGGGAATGGAGTTCATGGAAGCGGCGCGGGCGCTGGGCGTCTCGGACGCGCGCCTGATGGTGCGCCACCTGCTGCCCAACGTGGGTGGGCCGCTGGTCATCATCGCGTCGTACGAGATGGCGCGGATCATCATCCTGGAGGCGGCGCTGGGATTCCTGGGGTTGGGGGTGCAGCCGCCCACGCCCACGTGGGGCAACATGCTGGCGGACGGCCGGGAGTACATCCGCGACGCCTGGTGGCTGGCCACCTTTCCCGGCGTGGCCATCATGGTGACGGCGGCGGGGATCAACTTCGTGGGGGACTGGCTGCGGGATCTCCTCGACCCGCGGCTGTCCATCGAGTGAAATAGTGAGGACGGAGGATCAGCGTCTCATGATCGATCTGGCGCAGGTTTCTGCGGAACGTCTGATGGCGCACACGCGGACCCTCGCGCGGTGGGAGCGGTGGTCGGGTAGCGCCGAGGAACTCGAAGCGGCGCGCTACGTCGCGGCGGAACTCACCGCGATGGGGTATGCCACCCAACTGATTTTGCACGACGCCTACATCGGCCTGCCGGGTCCCGCCTCGCTGCGGGTCACCGCGCCCGCGCCGCGCGAGATCTTCTGCATCACCCACCCCGGCACCGTCCCCACCGGGCCCGAGGGGGTCCGCGGCGAGCTGGTGGATGCCGGGAAGGGCAGCGCGGAGGGGTTCGTGGCCGCGGGCGCAGCCGGGAAGATCGCGCTGGTCGAAGGGCGCGCCCGCTCTCACGTCGCGCTGGCGGCGACGCGGGCAGGCGTCAAGGGGCTCATCTGCTTCGGCACGCCGCACGCCCAGGAGATGAGCTGCGCGGTGCCGTGGGGGAACCCGTCGGAGAGCACGGTCTCCATGCAGCCCGCGGTCCACGTGGTGTCGGTGCATCGAGAAGACGGTCTGGCGCTACGCAAACAGTGTGCTGAAGGACGGGTGGAGGCGCACTTCACCGCGGAGGTGCGCGAAGGGTGGACGAAGACGCCCGTGGTGATCGCGGACCTGCCCCCCGCGCACCCGGAGGCGGATGCAGAGATCTTCGTCTTCTTCACCGGCCATCTCGACAGCTGGTACGTGGGTGCGATGGACAACGGCGGCGCCAACGCCGCGATGCTGGAGTGCGCCAGGCTCCTGGCGCCGGGGCGGGCCAGGTTCCGGCGCGGCCTGCGCGTGGCCTTCTGGTCCGGCCACTCCCACGGCCGCTACTCGTCGTCGGCCTGGTACGCGGACAACTTCTGGTTCGCTCTCGACCGCCACTGCGCGGTCAACGTGAACGTCGATTCCATCGGCGCCCACGGCGCCGACCGGTTCCGCACCTGGACGATGACGGAGACCGCGGATCTGGTGCGGCGGGCGGTGCGCCAGGTCGCCGGCGCCGACATCGAGATCGGGCGCGTGGCGCGGGCCTACGACGAGTCCTTCTGGGGGATCGGCATCCCCTCCATGCTCAACGGGCTCTCCTGGCAGGAGGATGGGGGCATCGGCTGGTGGCAGCATACCCCCTACGACACGGTGGACAGGATGGATCCCGCACGCCTGGCGCGCGACACGCGGATCTACCTGCTGGTGCTCGACCGCCTGCTCACCGACGCCGTCCTGCCTTTCGACTACGCGGCCAGCGCGGCCGATATCAAGGTCCAACTTGAAGACCTGCAGCGGGCGGGTCAGGGCAGGTTCGACCTGGCGCCCGCGGTCGAGGCCGCGGCGCATCTGGAGAGGTTGTGCGGGGGGCTGAACGAGCGCGTCTCTGCCGCGACCGGCGATCTCGCGCGGGCCCGCGCCCTCAACGCTTGCCTGGTGGACCTGGGCCGGATCCTGATCCCGGCCACCTATCACGCCTCCGGCCGATTCGCCCACGATCCGGCGCTGCCCACCGCTTTCCTCCCCAAGCTGCAGCCGGTCCGGCGCCTGGCCGCGCAGCCTCCGGAGTCTGACCGGGCCAGGCTGATCACCGTCGATCTGGTGCGCGCCCGCAACGAGGTGCTGCATGCCCTGCGGCAGGCGGCGCGCCGTGTGGAGTCCTGTCTGACCGCGGGCATGTGAAGCGCTCGCCGGCGTGCCGCGCGCACCGCCCGCGCAGCAGGAAACGAAGGGGAGGCAGGGGAAGTAAATAAACCCTCGCCCAAGGAGTGACTGGATGGTCCGCTTCGTCCTCTCCCGGTTGGTGCACGCGGCCGGCGTGCTGGTGGTGGTGAGCCTGATCACGTTCGGGATCATCAGCCTGGCGCCTGGCGGGCCGGACGCGATGATCGATCCTGCGGCCACCGCGCAGGACCGGGAGTTCATGCGGCGGCAGTTGGGCCTGGACAAGCCTGTCCACGTCCGGTACGTCGTGTGGGCGAAGGGGATCCTGCGGGGCGACTTCGGGCGGTCGTTCACCGAGGGCAGCAAGGTTCTGGAGCTGATCGGGGATCGCCTCCCCGCCACCATCCTGCTGACCGGGACCGCCTTTCTGGCTGCGATCGCGGCGGCCATCCCCGCTGGCATCCTCTCCGCGCTGCGCCCCTACTCCACCACCGACTACGCCGTGACGGCCTTCAGCTTCTTCGGCGTGTCCATCCCGTCGTTTTGGTTTGGCATCATGCTCATCATCATCTTCGCCGTTCAGTGGAGGGTGCTGCCCGCGGCGGGCATGGCTACCGTGGGCGCGGACTTCTCCCTCGTCGACCGGGCCCGGCACCTGGTGATGCCCACCGCGGTGCTGGCCACGCTGTACATGGCGGAGCTGGCCCGCTACACTCGATCCGCCGTGGTCCAGGTGAAGGCCGAGGACTACGTGCGCACGGCCCGCGCCAAGGGGCTGCCGGAGGGCGGGGTGATCTCCCGGCACATCCTGCGCAACGCGCTCATCCCCGTGGTGACGGTGATCGGGCTGCGGCTGCCCCGGCTCGTCGGAGGCGCCGCCATCACCGAGTCCATCTTCGCCTGGCCGGGGATGGGCCGGCTGGCCATCGAGGCGGCGTACCGGCGCGACTACCCGGTGGTGCTGGGCATCACGATCATCTTCGCCGTGGTGGTGGTGGCCAGCAACCTGCTGGTGGACCTGGTCTACGGCTGGCT
>JACQTN010000133.1 GCA_016210785.1 Armatimonadota bacterium | reverse complement strand
TCCGCGCAGCCGGGCTCACCCTACAAAGACGACGAGGACCCCCAACAGGGTTCCCGCCGGATGGAGAGGGGCGAGGGACCGCAGAAGCGGCGCGCGGCGAAAAGGGAGGTCAGGAAGCCGTGGAGGGCGGTTCCGGCGGAGACCAGCCACCCGGCGCCGGGGAGGTGCCGGGCTCCGGGGATGCGCCGGGCTCCGGGGATCCCATGGAGTCGACGGGCGTCTCCTCGCCGGGCTTCAGCTTCTTGCCGTGCTTGCGCGCCAGCTTCCGGGCGCGCTCGGCCTGCTTGCGCAGCTCGCGCGCCCTCTTCTCCGCCTTGTATCGGGGGCGTGCCATCTCAGCCTCCGTCGGTGTGTCCTCAATACCCTCCTCATCCTCTCACGTTTGCGCGCCAAACGCAAACCGGGTCACAATCCTATTCCCGATCAAATCGCGGCGGCTCAGAACGGGCGGTCCACCGTCGTCAGGCCGATGGCGACCATCTCCCGCAACTGGCGCACCAGGCCCTGGTTCACCTGCACGCTGATCCCGTCCACCGACATAGAGGGCAACGCGCTCATCCCGTCCGCGGCGCCGGCCCGCACGTTGGCGTCCAGCATCCGGTACTCGGTCTCGGGATCGTGAACCAGGTCGGGGTTGTCCAGCAGGCGCGCCAGCATCGCGCAGGTCCCGTAGGCGCCCCAGTTGGAGACCGCCCCAATCACCAGCACGTCGGTCGCCACGGCGTTGGCCATGCCGTCTCCGCACGGGCACTGGCAGCGGGCCCCGTGCCCGGTGATGGCCCGCACGTCCTCGTAGATCAGACCGCAGCCGTACTCGTTGCCGCCGTCGCCGATGCCGACGGTGGGGATCTACTTCTCCCGGGCCAGGGCAAACAGATGATGCATCTTGGCGTGGGTCTTCGTCACGTTCACGCCCAGCACGCTGTGGATCTCGCCCCTGGCGTTGGGCCCCAGCTTCTCGCAGGCGACGATGGCGGCCGGCTTCAGGTCGTCCACCAGCTTCTGCGCCTGGATCTTGCCCTCCGTGTCGTCTTTGGAGTAGTCGGTCACCATCGCGGCGCCCCGGCGTGCCCCCGCGACCTCCGGGGTCACCACGGGCAGCCCGGCCGCCACGACCGCTGCCACCAGCGCGCTCACGCTCTGGGATTCGGTGACGAAGACGGGGCGCGCGCCCAGCCCCAGCACCAGCGCGCGGCCCAGGGCGGCAACGCCCAGGGGGCCGTCCGTCTCGCCATGGGGCATCCACGGCGGGCCGCCGGCGCCGGTGGTCAGGATGACGCGGTCGCCGGGCTTGATGGCAGCACGCAGGCGCTCCGCGGCCAGCAGCGTGAGGGGCCGCCCCTGCTGGCGGCGGGCGGCCTCGTACAGACGGTGAACCACTCCGCGGGGCATCCCCTGCGGCCGCATCTCCACGGTGCACAGACGGTCGACGTAGTCGGCGATGATCTCGGGCATGGTCGTCCTCCTGATGATGCGTGAGAATGATGACTCGGGGCGTCAGGGCAGGCCGTCCACGACCTCTCTGATCTCCTCCGCGGTGAAGGCGCGCATGGTCACCGTGCGCACGAGCCCGGACGCCGCGGCGGAGATCGCCAGGCGCGTCACTGCGTAGTCGTCGGGTGCGTCGATGACGGTCATCGCGTCGTACGGCCCCATGAGCCAGAGGATGTTCCGCACCGTGATCCCCTGGTCGCGCGCCTGGACCATGAAGGCGTCCGCCTGGCGGACCGTGTCCTTCGCCGCGCGCGCACCCTGCTCCGTCCAGTTGTAGAGGACCACGTACCGCGGCATGGCGCACCCCCCAGTGTTCTCCTGCGATAGGTGGCTCCTCAGGCCAGCAGCTCCTGACGCACCGTGCGCATGATCGCCTGCCACTCGTCGTACCCCGCGTTGCGCGGGGCGGTACCCGCCTGACCGCGGGCCCAGATCACGTGGGCCCCTCTCACGTCCGCGTCCCTGGTCTCCGGCGTGCCGATCATCACAACCTTCCGCCCCAGCGCCTCCGCCGCCCTGAAGTCCACGCTACCGGGTGGCGAGCAGAGGTCGATGACCAGGGTATCTTCGCGGACCCGCTCCAGCAGCTCCCGGGTGAGGACCAGGCCGGACGTGGAGGAGATGAGCAGGTCGAACCGGTCGATGACCTCCGCGAGCCGGTTCAGGTGCACGGCCTCCAGGCCCATGGCCCACGCCCGGGCAATCTGGGAGGGATTGCGGGCGCACAGCGTCACCTTCGCCTGCATGTCACGGAAGAGCTGCGCCACCGACATCCCCACGCGGCCCAGGCCGATGCACAGCGTCGGGCAACCCAGGACGGTGGTCTCCGTGTTCTCGATGGCCACCTTCAGGGCGCCCTCCGCCGTGGGGACGGCGTGCATGATCTCCAGCACGTCGTCGCTGTAGCCGACGGCCCGGACGCCCGCCGCGTTCGCCTCACGCCCGATGACGGCGCTGACGCGCCCCACGACGATCAGCGCCCCCGGCGCGGCCCCGCGCAGCGCGTCCGCGGTGAGAAATAACCGCTCGGTGGAGAACGGCGCGTACAGACTCTCCCCGACGCCGTGGGCGGGCACCGGGCAGACGATCAGCTTCGCGCCCTTCACCGCCTCGGCCACCGTGGCGGCGGCAACGGCGCCGGCAGCCGTGGCGCGCGGCGGGCCGCCGCACACCCGCACCTCCGCGCCGACCAGCCTGGCCTGCCGCACGATCTCCACCATCCGCTGGTCGCCCCCGAGCACCGCCACGGTCACCCCTCGCAACTCACTCATCACTTCGCGACCTCCGCAAAATTGCGCAGATCCGGCATGTCCGATCATACGCGCTCAGTTTCTGGAAGTCCCGAACAACCATTGCCCCCGTGGCCGGCAAGCTGGCTTTTGGATTTGCCGCATCCACTCACGTATCCTCTTCGTGTGCCGCGGGCTTCGCT
>JACQTN010000137.1 GCA_016210785.1 Armatimonadota bacterium | reverse complement strand
GGTCGAGGCGGCCCGCGCCGCCGCGCCGAAGGTCGAGGTGGCCACCGAGCGGGTCGTGCTGGCGCGGGGCCTGGGCGCCTCGCCGGGCATCGCGGCCGGCGAGGTCCGCGTCGTCTCCGACATCGCCAAGATCGACGAGTTCCAGCAGGGCGAGGTGCTCGTCACCGAGACGACCGCGCCGGACTGGGTGCCGGCGATGCTAAAGGCAGCGGCCATCGTCACCAAAACCGGCGGGATGACCTCCCACGCGGCGATCGTCTCTCGGGAGCTCGGGACGCCGTGCGTGGTCGGCACGGGTAACGCCACGGAGGTGCTGCGGACCGGGCGGGCCGTGACCGTGGACGGGTCCGGCGGGCTCGTGTACGAGGGCATCCTCCCCGAGGCGGCGCCGTCGTTGGAGACGGACACGCATACCGCGGAGTCCGCGACGTACGCCACCACAGCGCCGGTCACCGGAACCAAGATCCTGGTGAACCTGGGCGTGCCGGACCGCGCCCAGGAAGTCGCCAGGCTCCCCGTGGACGGGGTCGGCCTGATGCGCCAGGAGTTCATCGTCTCCTCGTATATCGGGGATCACCCGCTCGCCCTCATTGAGCGGGGCCAGGGGGACCGGTACCTGGAGAAGCTCGCGGAGGGCATCGGCAAGATCGCCCGGGCGTTTGCCCCGCGGTCCGTCGTGCTCCGGCTGAGCGACTTCAAGACCAACGAGTACCGGGACATGGGGGGCGGGGAGAAGTTCGAGCCCCGGGAAGAGAACCCCATGCTGGGCTGGCGCGGCGCCAGCCGCTACGTGGCCCCGGCGTTCGCGCGCGCGTTCGAGCTGGAACTCGAGGCGATCCGGCGCGTCCGCGGCGACATGGCGCTGCGGAACCTCTGGGTGATGGTCCCGTTCGTCCGTACGGTGGGCGAGCTGGAGCGCGTGTTGGAGATGATGCGCGCGCGGGGCCTGCAGCGCGGCCCGGACTTCAAGGTCTGGATGATGTGCGAGGTCCCCAGCAACGTCCTCCTGGCGGACCGGTTCGCCGCGCTGGTGGACGGCTTCTCCATTGGCAGCAACGACCTCACCCAGTTGATCCTGGGGGTGGACCGGGAGTCGGGGGAGCTGGCCAGTGTGTTCGACGAGCGCGACGAGGCGGTCATGCGCGCCGTCCAGCACGTGATCCGGGTGTGCCACGAGCAGCGCGCGACCGTCTCCATCTGCGGCCAGGCGCCGTCGGTCTATCCGGAGTTCACCGAGGCGTTGGTGCGGGCGGGCATCGATTCGATCAGCGTCAACCCGGACGCGGCCGTGCGGACCCGGCACCTGGTGGCGCAGATCGAGCAGCGGCTTATGTTAGAGTGTCTCCTGGCTCGGGGCGAGACGAGCCACTCGCGGAGGTCAAGGATGAGTGAGATTCAGTAGCCAGGCGAAGGTGCACGATCGCCGCAATGACCCCGACACATGGGCCCAACCGATCAGCCGCAGGCAGAGTTGGGCGGCACATGGACCCTTGTGGTGCCCGAGAAGACCTTCGCGACGGGCTACGCGGCGTCACGCGACTGCTTGATGTGCTCGTCTTCCACCCGCTTGCTCAGTCCTTCGATGGCCAGCATCAGGGCCGACTTGGCCGCCATCGGGTCTTCCAGCGCGGCCGCATCGATCTCAGCCTTGTGCGTGAGGTGACCGCGAGACATGGTAATGCATAGCCGGCCCTCCCCGATGTCCTGCACGTCTCCCACGCCGATGTCATCACGGCCGAGGGACATGATGATCTCCTGGATTTGCTGCTGGCGTGCGGTGACCTCTGCCATCTCCAGACCCCCTCTCTAGGCGAAATCTCCGTGGTCCTGGCTCACAGTCCTCTCTCTATACCCGATGCCTGCGCTGGATTTTTCCCTCTTTCGTTGGAATGTAAACCTGCATTTTTCCCCTCTCCAGCATGCTTGCTCATCTTGCCGCCTGAGACCTCTCGTGACCACGGTCGTGTTTCCTTCCGAGGCAACATTCCTGTTTAAGCACGGGGCAGACGGGGAAAACTCTTTCCGAATCACACGTGGGTCGCTCAGATCCACAAACTCAGGATAGGAGGGATAGCCCAATGGCAAAGAAACTCGTGGGGGCGCTGGTTCTTGGCGGCCTGCTCATGGTGGGTATGGCCGGCCCCGCCTTGGCCCAGCAGTATCCTCAGGTGGCCAGCCTGACCGCGTTCTCGCCTGAGGCGAACTTCATGTCGCTGCCCGGCTACCTGCGCCTCCTGGTGTTCCAGCAGATCGGGAACTGGATCACCATGGAGGAGGCGACGCGCGTCGTCAACCAGCAGGCCGGCCGCTGAAGGCTCGCGGGAGCCAGGGGGAGGGCTGTCCTGAAGGCCCTCCCCCGTTGCACGATTCAGCCACAGCAGGGGGTGAACGGGGTGAAAGTGCAGGGTGCCCTGATGGTCCTTGCGCTGGCCACGGCGATCGGGTTCGCGTGGCTGAATCCCACCGTGATCGCACGGGTCGATGTGATCAACCTCCCCGGTGTGCGGACGGCAGAGGCACCGGCCACCGCCATGCTGGTCATGCTGTTCGCGGCATCGCTGGTGCTGATGCTGGCCCTGGGCGGGACCGAGGCCTGGCTTCATGCGCGAGCCCGGCGGAGACTGGAGGTGCGGTTAGCGCAACGGGAGAGCGAAATCGCGGAGATGGAGCGCCGCACTCTGGACAACGTCTCGGACCGGGTCGACTCACTCCGAAAAGAGCTCACGGATCAGATGGCGGACCTGCGGAGTCTTGTGGCAGGGTCCCGGGGCCACGGGGGGACCCCCGCAGGCGGTTGATCAAAATCCTTCAGGCGATGCTGGACATGCTGCGGGAAGGCATCCCGGTTGTTCACTGAGGGGGGATCTTGATGGTCCCGCGCAGCATCGGCGATCTGATCTGGCGGTTGTTCGAGTCGAGCGGATTGATCAGCGCATACCTGCTGTACCGACAACTTCCGCACGAGGCGAGCGCCGAGGCCGGGCATGGGCGAACGGCTGTCGCGCTTCAGCCTGTGCCGGCCCGCAGGCTGTCGGGTCAGGCCGCCTGGATGGCCCGGGGCAACCCGGACGCCCCGTCGGCGTGATGCTCACCGGCAGCGGCAGGCTGCCCGGGTGCGCTGGGTGAAGGCGTCGTGGTCCTCCCACAGCCGATCCGTCAAGGTACTCACGGATGAAGATCGCGTTGCTGCACTACAGCAGTCCCCCCATCGTCGGCGGTGTCGAGTCGGTGGTTGGCACCCACGCCCGCCTGCTGGCCGACCACGGCCACGCCGTGAAGGTGTTGACCGGCCGCGGCGGCCGGCTCGCTGCCGGCGTCGACGTGAAGGTTCTGCCCCTGCTCGGCTCGAGTCATCCCCGCGTGCTGGCGGTGGCAAAGGAGCTGGAGCGGGGCGACGTCTCCGGGCGCTTCCACACCCTGAGGCAGGAGATCGGGGCGCATCTGCGCGTCCACCTCGACGATGTGGACGTGTGCCTGGTCCACAACGTGCTGACGATGCACAAGAACCTGCCGCTCACCGCGGCGCTGCACCAGTTGATCGGCGAGGGCCGGCGTATGGTGGCGTGGACCCACGATCTCGCCCGGGCGGACCCGCACTACGCCGGGCGGCTCACCGATGCCTTTCCCTGGTCCCTCGTGAAGACGCGACTGGACGTGGAGTACGTGGCCATCAGCGAGGCCGTGCGCGAGCAAATCGCGTCAGTCCTGGGCGTGCCGCCCACGGCCGTGCGCGTCATCCCCCATGGGCTCGACCTCACCGCGTTCACCGCGTGGACGGCGGCCACGCGCTCTCTGGTCGCCGCGCTCGCCCTGCTCGCGCAGGACTGCGTGCTCATCAACCCGGTGCGCATCACCCGGCGGAAGAACCTGGAGCTGGCCGTCCGTGTCGCGGCGGCCCTGAAGACGGAAGCGTGGCGCCTGCGGCTACTGGTCACGGGGCCGCCGGGGCCGCACAACCCCACCAACGCCCTCTACGTGAAGGAGCTGCGGCATCTCCGCCGCGACCTCGGGGTGGAGGAGGAGGTCGCGTTCGTCCACGAGCTCGTGCCGCGCTGCGCCGCCCGCACCATGGGAGACCTCTACGAGATCAGCGACGCGGTCCTCCTCACCAGCACGCTGGAGGGCTACGGGCTGCCGGTCCCCGAGGGTGGGCTGTTCCGGCTCCCGGTCTTCTGCACCGACATTCCCGCGTTCCGGGAGGTTGGCGGCGAGTCGGTGCACTACTTCCAGCCCGACGATCCGGCGGAGAGGATCGCGCGGCTCATTGCGGACACGCTGGACCGGGACCGCGCCTACCGCTTCCGCCGGCACGTCCGGCTGTCGCTGACCTGGGAGAGCATCTACGACCGCCACGTCGCCCCGCTGCTCCAGCGGGTCGGAGAGCGCGCGGCCGGAGCGCCGGCCGTCGGAGGGCAGGTGCTCAGGGTGGGGTGATCCTTCTACCGGTCCCCGGCACCGACGGGGCGGCGTTGCTGATCCAGGTGGGCGTCGCGCTGGCGCGCGTCCGGCAGGCCCGCCTCCTCATCCTCAACGTCGTCGAGGTGCCCGAGGGCACGGACCTCAGCGAGGGGGCGCTATCTGCCCAGGAGCGGCGGCAGGAGCTGATGCGTTTGTGCCGGGACTACGAGCCTCTCATCGCCGGCATCCGTCCGGTGGTCAAGGTCGGGCGCCAGGTGTGGCCGGAGATCGCCGGCGCGGCGCGCGACGAAGGGGCCGACCTGATCCTGCTTCGCTGGAAAGGGCATACCCAGACCCCGGGCCAGGTGTTCGGCCAGGACCTGGACCAGATCCTGGCGCACCCGCCCTGCGACGTGGCGCTGATCAGCCGGGTCGATCCGTCAGGCCTTCGCCGCATCCTGGTTCCCGTCCGCGGCGGTCCCAACGCCCGGCTCGCCCTGCGCCTCGCGGACGACCTGGCGCAGGCCACGGGCGCAGACATCACTGTCCTGCACGTCGTCCGTGATGCCTTCGAGGGGGCGGAGCGTCCCATCGAGGAGCAGGCGTTCCGGCAGGTGCAGGGCTACCTGGAGGTGCTGGCGGCGGCGGGCCGGCGGCCGATGCGCAAGCGGCTGGCCCTGGCGTCGCAGGTGGTGGAGACGATCCTGGAGGAGGCCGCGGATCACCAACTGGTGATCCTGGGCGCCTCGGCGGGCGCGGAGCCGCTGGGTGGCGTCCCCAAGAGCCTCCTGGAACGGCTGGACTGCGGCGGAATCGTCGTGCGGTCCAGCGTGCCGGCGGGCGTGTTCTGGCCAGGGCGGCCCCCATGGTCGGCTGCCGCGGTGAACAAGTGGTTCGCCGAGAACTCGTTTCACGCCCGGGAGTTCGCCGACCTGGACCGCCTGGTGGACCTCAAGCGCCGGGCGGGGGTGACGGTCAGCCTGGGCCTGCCCACGCTGAACGAGGAGGCCACAATCGGCTCGATCATCGCGACGCTGCGAGACGCGCTCATGCAGCGGGTGCCCCTTCTCGACGAGATCGTGGTGATCGACAGCGGGTCGCAGGATCAGACCGTGGAGATCGCGCGGGACCTGGACGTCCCCGTCTACCAGCACGCCGAGATTCTCCCTCAGCACGGCACCTTCCGCGGCAAGGGCGAGGCGCTGTGGAAGAGCCTGCACGTGCTGCGCGGGGATCTGGTGGCCTGGGTGGACACCGACATCCGCAACATGCACCCGCAGTTCGTCTACGGCCTGCTGGGGCCGCTGCTCACTCAGCCCCGGCTGCTGTACGTAAAGGGGTACTATCGCCGGCCGATCCAGGTCGGCAGCGCGGTGTACGAGACGGGAGGCGGACGGGTGACCGAGCTGACCGCCCGGCCGCTGTTCAACCTGTTCTTTCCCGAGTTGAGCGGTCTCATCCAGCCCCTTTCCGGTGAGTACGCCGGACGGCGCGAGGCGCTGGAGCAGGTGCCCTTCTTCACCGGCTATGGCGTGGAGGTGGGGCTGCTGATCGACCTGTGGCAGCGGTTCGGGCTGGAGGCCATCGCTCAGACCAACCTGGAGGTCCGGATTCACCGCAACCAGGCTCTGTCTTCGCTCGGCCTGCAGGCCTTCGCCATCCTGCAGGTGGTGATGCAACGGCTGGAGGACCGCGGCACGCTGCGGCAGTTCCGGGAGTTGAGCCCCACCATGAAGCTCGTGCGCTTCGAGGAGAACGTGCTCGGGCTGGAGATCAAGGAGGGGCGCGACCACGAGCGGCCGCCCCTGGCGAGCCTGCCCGAGCATCGTGCACGCCGGGCCATGGTCGCGTCTGGCACCGTGAGGCAACCTTGAACGAGAGGCGACGCGAAGTCGGCGAGCGCGGTAAGGACGATGCGCCTTGAAGCAACGTTGAACGAGGGGAGGAATCGGAGGGGGCGAGATGGAGCAAGCGGCGGAGGCGCGTACGCGGGATCGTTCCTGGCCACGGTGGGGATCGGAAAGCGGGTCCAGAACTTCTCCGGGTCGGTGAGATGTCCCACGAGCCGGTCAGCGATGTGCCGGGGCAGCCGGCCCGTCCACAGCGGGTAGAGGTTGAACGGCGCGCGCGTTGGTGGTGTACGCCACGTTGCGGACGCCCTTGAATCGTCGGCTACCACGAGGTGGCGCGTGAGCTGGCCGATCGCACCCTGGAGATGGTGGCCGCGAACCCCAATGCGCGGGAGTACTATCACCCCGAGACCGGGGAGCCGCCGGCGAGCGCCGCTCCCTGCTTCGGGTGGACCGCGGCGCTCTTCATCGACCTGGCGATTCAACGGGCCCGGGGGCTCGTGTGATGTCCCGTCCGGAGGGCAATCTCGGCCCGGCCCTGGCGCGCTTCCTCGAGGCCACCCCACGCGTCTTCCGGCGGTGCGCTTGATAAATTAGCCTTACCCGCCGATAACCCTGTGGTACGGTAGTCCCGCCCCGGACGGCGAACCACATCGCCGCGGGGGCGGTGCATGGCGCATGACCGACACTGACTGGGGGGGACCGTGCCGATGCTGGAAACGCGGAGGAAGGACGGAGGGTACCGATATGATCGTCAACTGTTCACGATGCCACCGCCTGACCCGGGCCACGCCGCAGGGGCTGTGCCCGGACTGCCAGAGGCGTGAAGATCAGGAACTGGATGGGGTGCTGGCGTACATGCATACGCACGCCCACCTGTCCGCGGGCGATCTGAGCAAGGGCACCGGGGTGCCCATCGAGCGGATCCTGCGCTGGGTGCGGGACGGCCGGCTGCTCGCGACCCGCTCCGCCCCGCCCACGCCACCCTCCAGCTCGGGCCCCGCTCAGCCGGCAGCGTTCCACTCCCCCCCGGCTCGTCGCCAGCGCTAGGACGGCCCGGGCTCGCGGCTCAGTTCAGGATTGATCTGCCAGGCTCAGGTTTGAGCCCAGGCGCATCCGCGTGTTCTGCAGGATCACCACGTCCTCCGGCACCACGTTGCCCACGTTGACCCCGGCCCCCAGCGTCTCCACCAGCCACACGATCATCGCCGCCACGTCGTCGAACTGCGTCCCATGCACCCACCGGCCCGGCAGTTCCAGGATCACCCGGTCCAACGGCACGCGTTCCCGGAAGGCCTGCACCACCTCGTCCTGACACCCCGCGGCGTACAGTTCCGCGCCCTCCGCCAGGACCGCGGTCGCGCCTCGAACGCGAGCGTGGACATGACGGTGAACTCCTTTCTCGCGCCGTCTGCGCCAGGTTGGCCCGTGTAGGGGTGGGCTCTGCTTCCGTTGAAACATACCACGCCTGCACAGCGCCGAAGAAAAAGGAAGGACGATATGGAGATCACCACCACGCGTCCCGGCGATCCCGCTGTCTGGTTTGGCCGCGCCCGTCTCGATCCCCGTGACCCCATCGTCGCGGGTAACTGGGGCACCTGGCGCATCCACTACACAGCGGGCCGCTACGGCATCGACAACGGCGGGCGGCTGAAGGTGTCGCTGCGGCTGGCCGCGGACTGGAGCGAGTTCCAGACCACCGATCCCAAGGGCGAGGGGTATGTGACCGTGACCACCACCGGCGCGGCCAGGGTCGCTGCCCGCGTCGATCCCTTCGGCCACTACCGCCCCTGGTTCCGCAGCATCGTCGTGCAGGTCTTCGACGGCGATCTCGCGGAAGGCGACCAGGTGACCGTGACCATCGGCGACACCTCCGGCGGAGGTCTGGGGGCGCGGGCGCAGACCTTCGTGGAAAGCCGGCACGAGTTCCGGGTGACGGTGGAGTGCTTCCAGTCGGGCGAGTGGGCGCACGTGCCCGGGGAGACGGTGACTTCCATCGTCAGCGGTCCGCCGCACCGGCTGATGGTGCTGGGCCCCTCCCAGGTGGTGCGCGGCGAGCGCTTCGCCCTCACGGTGAAGGCGGAGGACGAGTGGGGCAATCCCTGCCGGGATTACCGGGGGACGGTGCGCTTCGAGCCGGTGGACGGCGCGGCGCTGCCCGGCCCGTACACCTTCGGCGCGGAGGACCGGGGCATCCACCGCTTTGAAGGGCTGGTGCTCGCGCGGCCGGGATTCGCCCGCCCTACCGTGGTGGACGCGGAGCGCGGCTGGCGCGTCCAGGCCAACCCCGTGCAGGTGCTGGAGCACGCGCCGCCGTTTCGCATCTACTGGGGCGACATCCACGGGCAGACCGACAAGACGGTGGGCACGGGCAGCGTGGAGGAGTACTTCGCGTACGCCCGGGATGCGGGTGCGCTGGACTACTCCGGCCACAATGGCAACGACTTCCAGATCACCGCGGAACACTACGCGGAGATCGGCGAGCACGTAAAGGGATTCCACCGGCCCGGGCGGTTCGTCACCTTCCCGGGCTACGAGTGGTCGGGCAACACGCCGGCGGGCGGCGACCACAACGTCTTCTGGCTGCACGACGGCATGCCCGCCTACCGCTCCAGCCACTGGTGCATCCCCGACCGGTCGGACGAGCACACCGACCGGTACCCGGTGACTGAGCTTTACCAGACTCTCAAGGGGAAGCCGGCCCTGGTGATCCCGCACGTGGGCGGCCGGCCCTGCAACCTGACGTTCCACGAGCCATCGCTGGAACCGGTGGTGGAGATCGCGTCGGTGCACGGCCACTTCGAATGGCTGCTGCGGGAGGCGCTGGAACGGGGATACCGGGTGGGCGTGGTGTGCAACTCCGATGACCACACCGGCCGCCCCGGCGCCACCTACGGTACGTCCTCTCACTTTGGCGTGCGGGGTGGGCTGACCGGCTGCTACGCCCGCGAGCTGACGCGCGAGGCGATCTGGGAGGCGTACTTCGCGCGGCGCACCTGCGGGACCACGGGCGAGCGCATCTTCCTGTGGATGGAGGCAGACGGCCACCCGATGGGCGCGGAGTTCGCCGCGTCGCGGCCACCGGCGATCCGCGTGGTGGCGCACGGCACCCGGCCGCTGGAGCGGGTGGAGATCTTTCGCGGCCAGGAGTGCGTCTACACCCATCCGCTGGTGACGCCCGATCAGTTTGCGCCGGGTAAGGTGCGCGTCACCTGGGGCGGGGCGCGCATCAAGGGCCGCGGCCGGCACACTACCTGGCACGGCGGGCTGACGCTTTCTGAGGGTCGCATCACCGCAATCACCGATCCCATGTTCCACAACCGCCGGTACGGCGTCATCGAGCAGGGCGAGCGGCACGTGCGCTGGCAGTCCATCACCTTTGGGAACCGGCACGGCTTCACACTGAGCGTGGATGTGCCACCCGATGCCGCCATCCGCGTGGAGACGCCGCCGGCGCGGGTGGAGTTCACCCTCGGCGAGGTGGAGCGGGACAGCGAGGTGTTCTTCGACTGCGGCGGCGTGGGGCAACACGTAAGGGCGGCGCGCGTCCCCGCGGGGAGCGCGGCGGAGCACTGCGACTTCACGTTTCGCGACGACAACGCCCGCGCAGGAGTGAATGCCTACTGGGTGCGCGTGATCCAGGCCGACGGCGAGACGGCCTGGTCGAGCCCCATCTACGTCCACCTTCGCCGGTAGAGCGCGCGCGGCACGCCAGTTGATCCGGCGTCCCGGTTGGTCCGCCGTCGCGGTTGCTCCGGCGCCCCGTCTGCTCCGGCGCCCGCGTCACCTGTCACCGGACTGCGCCGGCGTGCCGATGCCCCGCACGCTGGGGAGGAGCGCGAACGCGCTCACCGCGGCGATGCTCCCCCCGATCATCAGCGCACCCGGCACGCCCACCAGCGTCGCCAGGGCGCCGACCCCGAACCCGCCCAGTTGATTGAAGCCGATGGTTGCGTAGTACAGCCCCAGGACCCGGCCCCGCATCTCATCCGACGCCTGCGTCTGCAGCACCGTAAAGATGGCCGCGTCGTACGTGCTGCTCATGGCGCCGGCAAAGGTCACGATCATCAGCGACACAAGAAACCAGGGCGACAGGCCGAACAGCAGCACGGCCACGCCGAGCCCCAGCGCGCCACCCACCATCAACTCCCCTCTGTTCCGCACCTCGCCCCGGGAGGCCACCAGCATCGTGGCGAGCAACTGCCCGATCCCGCTCATGCTGGTCAGGTACCCCAGGCCGACGGCCCCGACCTTGAGCACGTCGCGCGCCATCACCGGAATCATGGTGTGATACGAGAAGCCGAACGCCTCGACGAAGACGCTCAAGACCATCAGGTTGCGGACACGGCGGGTCAGCGAGTAGGAGAGCCCGGCCATCACCGCTTTGAAGAACGGCTCCGCCGCCGGCCGGGCGCGGGCGGGCATCTTCAGCAGGGACAGGGAGACGACCGCGCCCACGTGCACCACCGACGCCGCCAGGTAGTTGGGGCCGATCCCCAGCCGGTCGATGACGAAGCCGCCGGCGATCGCTCCGGCGATGCGGACCAGGCTCGCCGCCATGAACAGGAGGGCGCTGGCGTTCAGCAGCCGCCGCTCGCCCACCACCTCGTAGATGAGCCCGCTGGCAGCCGGCCGGTTGGCGGCGTTGACGAGGCCGGCGGTCCCCACGAACGCGAGCACGTGCCAGATCTTCACTGCGCGGGTGATGATGAGGACCGCGAGGACGAGGGCCCCCAGCGCGGCCACGCCGTGGGTGCACTGCAGCAGCCGGCGCCGGTCCACGCGGTCCGCCAGCGCGCCGGCGGGAATGCTGAAGAGCAGCTGGGCTGCGCCCCGCACGCCGGCGCCGACTCCGACCCAAAACGCTGAGTCGGTGAGATGCAGCAGGAGCCACCCCTGGCCCAGCGTCTCCACCGTCCACGCCGCGGAGGTGGACAGGGAATTCAGCCACAGCCAGAGATATCCGGGCGCTCCAAACGCGCTGGACAGACGGCGCGTTCGCGCGGCCGCGGCGACCGCAGGTGCCACGCCCGCCGCGGGGCGATCGATACCGTGGTGTTCCGTTTCGCTCATCGGGCGTAGATATTCATGCCGGCGTCATGGCGCCCCTCTTCCCGGAGGGCCGTGAACCGCGGGCGCCTGAGAACCGCCGTTCGCCGCGGCAGGATGCGCCAATCGGCTTCACGAACCTACAGGACCAGCCGTCCGGGTTCTTGACGCCTCAGGAGGCTCCCTTCATGGCACCGTCCGCCACGCACGTCGGTTTCTTCCTTCCCAATCGCGGTGTCGCGGTTGGGAAGTTCTCCGCGGAAGACCACGTCGCGCTGGCCAGGCAGATTGATCGGGACGGAGACGTCGACAGCCTCTGGATCGGCGACAGCATCATCTCGAAACCCCGGCTGGAGGCTATCGCCATCCTGAGCGCTCTCGCCGCGGCGACGCGGCGCGTCCGGCTCGGCGTCTCCTGCATGGCTACCTTCGTCCAGCGCCACCCGCTGCTCTTTGCGCTGCAGTGGGCCAGCGTTGACGTCATCTCCGCCGGCCGCAGCATTCTGGCGGTGTGCATGGGGTACCCGGCCGACCAGACGCCCGAGGGAGCGCGCGAGCTGCGCGCCATGGGCGTGCAGTCCGCCGAGCGCCCCGCCCGGCTCGTCGAGGGCCTCACGATCTTACGCCGGCTCTGGGGAGAAGAGGGGGTGAGTCACCGAGGCCGGTTCTACCGGCTAGACAGGGTCACCCTTGACGTCCGGCCGGTCCAGCGGCCCTACCCCATCTTCGTCGCCAGCAACCCCAGCGAGCAGCGGGTCGGTGCCGCCGGGGTCGAGCGCGCGCTGCGCCGCGTGGCCCGCCACGCCGACGGGTGGATGACACTCCTCATCACGCCGGAAGAGTTCGTCCGGCGCTGGACGTGCATCCGGGAGATGGCGCGGGAGGAGGGGCGTCCGCTCGATCCGCGCGCGACGATCGTCTTCTACAACCTCAACGTCAATTCCAACCGGCAGGCCGCCTACGACGAGACGGCGGCGTTCCTGGGCGATTACTTCGGGGCGCCCCACGTGTCGCCCGAAATGGTGCGGCTGTGGTGTTCGTGGGGCTCCGCGGAGGAGTGCGCCGCGGGCGTGCAGCGCTTCGTCGACGCGGGCGCGGGGACCATCATCATCCGGATGTGCTCGTGGGACCAGAAGGGACAGATCGCGAAATTCCTGGAGGAGGTGCTGCCCAGGATCCACCGCGTGTGAGGACAGGTCGGGAGGGCGCGCGCGGCCATCCTGTCGCCGAATTGCTACCACGAGTTGTGGCTGTACAGCAAAGCAGGGCTCAATCCGGTCAACTATAACAACGCGACCTTCGACCGGTTGGTGGAAGAGGCCAACGCGGCGTCCCTCGGCGGCACGAGTTCAATCCTGCGCAGTTCCACTCGCAGCACCGATACCGATACATCGTGGGAAGCCGGGCCTGCGCATGAATGAAGTATGGTGTTTCCGAGACGCCCACGTAGGCGTGAGAGGGTTCGCGGAACACCACCACGAATAGCCGAGGAGACCGGGCCAGGCGCTGCGTGCGCCGGCCCGGCCTCGCCAGGGGGGAACGTCCATGGCCATCTGGGATGACGTGATTCCACAGGAAGAGCAGGGGATCTACGAGCAGGCGGGGTGGGGCGGACGGGTGGGCTTCGGCCGCCGGCCCGCGTTGATCATCATCGACATGTTCGCAGCATTCGTCGATCCCGCGTACCCGTTCGCCAGCGCCGGGGCGCGGGACTGCGCGCGCGCGATCCGTCCCATCCTGGATGCGGCCCGCGCCGCTGGCGCTCCGGTCTTCCACACGAAGGGACAGCGGGCCGCGTGGCCTGTCCAGCGCGGCCGCTGGAAGACGCGGGGCGTGACCTTCCCGATCATGCAACGCCCCGAGGCGTACGAGATCGTCCCCGAGTTGGCGCCGCTGCTCGAGGAACCGGTGATCGTGAAGTCCTTCCCCAGCGCCTTCGCCGGCACCAACCTCCTCAGTTACCTCATCTATCACAGCGTGGACACGGTGATCGTCACCGGGACGGTCACCAGCGGGTGCGTGCGGGATACGGTGCTCGACGCCTTTTGCCACAACTTCCGCGTCATCGTGCCCCAGGAGGCCGTTTGCGACCGCGGCATGACCTCTCACAAGGTCACGCTCTTCGACATCCACATGAAGTACGGCGACGTGATCCCGGCCGCGGAGGTCCTGCACTACCTGGCTCAGGTCGACCAGGGGGAGGCCAAGGCCTCCGCGGCGGGCGTTGGCGCCAGCCGCTGAGTGGCAAGGTGGCAGAGTCGAACTCCTTGTAGAGAGTGGCGACAGCCCGGTGAGCCGCTTCATCGTCCGCCGCCTGGCGCTGATGCTGGTCATCCTGGCGGCCAGTTCGGTAATCATCTTCGTGGTCGGCCGGCTCGCGCCCGGAGATCCCGTCCAGCTCCTGCTGGGTGACGTGCCCGATCCCCAGGTGGTCGCGCGCGTCCGGCGCGAGCTGGGGCTGGACCGGCCGCTGGTGGAGCAGTACCTGCGCTTCGTCACCGGCGCGCTGCGCGGTGACCTGGGGCAATCGTACGCCAATCCCGGGCGCCCCATCAGCCTGATGATCGGGCAGGCGTTCCCGGTGACGGTCCGGCTGGCGGGGCTCACCGTCGCGCTCGCGATCCTGCTGGCCGTGCCCCTCGGCGTCATCTCGGCGGTCGGGCGCGGGTCGCTCACGGACGTGGCGGCGCGTCTGGTCGCGCTCGGCGGCATGTCGGTCCCCAACTTCGTCGTGGCGATCTTGCTCATTCTCACGCTGGCCCTCGGCCTGCATCTCGTCCCGGTCTCGGGGTGGGGCCAGCGCGAGCACTACCTGCTGCCGGTTCTGGCTCTCCTCATCCAGCCGCTGGCGTACATGACGCGCATCACGCGAGCCAGCGTCCTGCAGGCGCTCGGGGAGGACTACGTGCGCACGGCGCGCAGCAAGGGGCTGCCGCCCCGCCACATCCTGATGCGTCACGTGTTGCCCAACGCCGCCATCGCCATCATCACGGTGGCCGGGCTGGCCTTCAGCTTCGCACTGACGGGGGCGTTCGTGGTGGAGACGATCTTCCGCGTTCCCGGGATGGGACAGGCCGCGGTAGGCGCCCTCTTCTTGCGCGACTACCCGATGGTGCAGGCGGTGGGGCTGCTCTACACGGCCATCTTCATCACCATGAACCTGGTCGCCGACGTCCTGTACGCGCTCATGAATCCGCGGATCCGGTACTGAGGCGGTTCCGCGTGCGCATCGGGAGACGGAGGTCCGGTCCCGTGGCCGTGCGCCGGTGAGTGCCCTGGAGCGAGAGATGGCGGTCGTGGAGAACGCCATACCGGGGGGCCCCGTGGTCGGCCCCCGCATCCGCAGCCGCGCCGTCCGCGCGTTCGCGCGCGACCGGGCCGCGGTGGCGGCCGGGGTCGTGCTGTTCATCGTGATCTGCGGCGCCGTGCTGATCCCTCTCCTGTCTCCCTACCCCTACGACCGGCAAAACCTGGACCGCACCTTCCGGGAACCTTCGCGCCTCCACCCCGCGGGGACGGACCAGTACGGCCGGGATCTGCTGACCCGGCTCGCCTACGGAGGCCGCATTTCGCTCGCCGTCGGCGGGACCACCGTGATCGCGGTGGTCGCCGTGGGCGTCCTGCTGGGCGGCCTGGCGGGGTACGCGGGCGGGATCGTGGATGAGGTGCTGATGCGCCTCACCGACATCACCTTCGCCTTCCCGTCGCTGCTCCTGGCGATCCTGCTGGCGGCGATCCTGGGACCGGGCATCGCCAACGTCATCATCGCGCTCACGCTGGCGGGATGGCCGGCCATGGCCCGCACCGTGCGCGCGGAGATCCTCAGCCTGAAGGAGCGCGACTTCGTCGACGCGGCCCGCGCGCAGGGCGCCGGCGGGGGCCGCGTCCTCCTCCGCCACCTCCTGCCCAACACGGTGCACCTGGTGGCGGTGCGCGCCACGCTGGACATCGGTCCGATCATCCTGACCGAGGCGACGCTGAGCTTCCTCGGCATCGGCGTGCAGCGGCCCATTCCGTCGTGGGGCGTGCTGATCGCCGACGCCTTTCAGCACATGCAGAGCTATCCGTACCTGATCATGGTGCCGTGTGCCGCGCTGTCGCTCACGATCCTGGCCCTCAACTTCTTCGGCGAGGGCCTGGCGGAGGCGATGGATCCCAGGTTCCAGCGCGCGTGAGCGGGCCGGGCAGCGGCGCGGGCAGGCATGAGCGCGGGCAGAGGGAAGAAGAAGGTTCGGGCAGATCGACGCGGTGAAGGGGGGACGCAGAATGCACAGGAGAATCGC
>JACQTN010000131.1 GCA_016210785.1 Armatimonadota bacterium | reverse complement strand
GACGCGCCGTGGATCTTCCTGTGGAGCCAGAAGTGGTACGTGGCGACGGCGAAGCCGCTGCAGGGTGTCACCATCACCCCCATCGAGAAGTGGGACGCCATCTGGGCGACCTGGCAGTGATTCTCGGAGGGGGAGGGCGCCTTCCCTCCCCCTTCCGATACCTCCCCCTCCCCAGATTCTGCGGACCCCGGTATCTGGGATGATGCTCGGACCCAGCCAAGCTGGTCCTGCGCATGATCTTCGAGGAAGGAAGGTGCATGCCCGGGTCAGCACCTGTCGAGTTATCCTGTGCGCGAGATCTCTTGGAGCAGGGAGTTAGATCGTGCAGCGCTCGTCGTTCGGCCACTATATCCTGAGGCGGCTGTGGGCCACGCTGCCCACGCTCCTCGGGGTCACGCTCATCATCTTCTTTGCCATCCGCCTGCTGCCGGGCGATCCGGCCCGCCTGGTCGCCGGGCTGCTCGCGTCTCCGGAGGAGGTGGAGCGCATCCGCCGCACGCTGGGTCTGGACCGGCCGGCGGTGGTCCAGTACTTCGACTTCCTTCTCAACCTGCTGCGCGGCGATCTGGGTACCAGCACGGTGACGCGCGCGCCGGTGCTGGCGGAGATCCTGCAGCGCATGTCCTTCACCGCGGGTCTGGCCACGGCCAGTGTCACGCTGGCCGTGTTGCTCGGGCTCACCGCGGGTATCATCTCCGCGGTGCGCCACTACTCCTCCCTGGACTACGCCGTGATGGCCATGGCGCTGTTCGGCATCTCCATCCCGGTCTTCTGGCTGGGCCTGATGTTGATGCTGCTGTTTGCCGTGAAGCTGCACTGGGTCCCGGCCGGAGGCTACAGCGGGCCGGCCAGCCTGGTCCTGCCCGCCGTCACGCTGGCGGCGTTCTCGCAGGCGATCATCGCGCGGATGACGCGCAGCAGCATGCTGGAGTCGCTGCGCCAGGACTACGTGCGCACGGCGCGGGCCAAGGGGCTCCCCCAGCGCACGGTGGTGGTGCGCCACGCGCTGAAGAATGCTATGATCCCCGTCATCACCGTGGTCGGGCTGCAGTTCGGCACGCTGCTGGGCGGGGCGGTGCTCACCGAGACCACCTTCGCCTGGCCGGGGATAGGGCGGCTGCTGGTGAACGCCATCTCGTCGCGCGACTACCCGATGATCCAGGGGATCGTGATCCTGTTCGCGGTCACCTTCACCCTGGTCAATCTCGCCGTGGACCTGCTCTATGGTTACGTCGACCCGCGAATCCGATTGGAGTGAGCACGTCCCGCTGACGCGCCGGTCCGCGGTCTCCCGGGCCTCGCTCCTTCGCCGCCTGGCCCGGCACCGCACGGCGATGGCGGGGCTCGTCATCCTGGCCGTCATGCTGGCGGGCGGGCTCGTCGGCCCCCACTTGATCGCCCGCTCGCCCGTGGAGGTCGACTTCAACCGGGTGCTGCAGCCGCCGTCCCGGCAGCATGTGTTCGGCACCGACAACCTGGGGCGCGACCTCTTTACGCGGATCCTGTACGGCACCCGCGTCTCCTTCTTCATCGGGGTGCTGGCCGTGGTGCTGAGCATGGCGCTGGGGGTTCCCGTGGGGCTGTTCTCCGGCTACTACGGCGGGCGCCCGGACCAGTTCATCCAGCGGATGACAGACATCCTGCTGGCGTTCCCCGGCATCCTGCTGGCCCTCACGCTGATCTCGGTGCTGGGGATCGGCATCGAGAACGTAATCGTGTCGGTGGGCGTAGGCGCCGTGCCGGTGTACGTCCGCCTGGTGCGGGGCACGGTCCTCACCATTCGCGAACTCGACTACGTGGAGGCCGCGCGGGCGATCGGGATGTCCGACCGCCGCATCATCCTGCGGCACGTGTTGCCCAACGCGCTGCCGCCCATCATCGTCCAGTCCACGCTGCAGGTGGGGACCGCGATCCTGCTGGCCGCCGGGCTGGGGTTCCTCGGGCTGGGCGTGCAACCCCCCACGCCCGAGTGGGGCACCATGATCGGTGAAGGGCAGACCTATATCTTCTCCTCGTGGTACCTGGAAGCGTTCCCCGGCCTGGCCACCTTCCTGGCGGTGATGGCGTTCAACCTGTTGGGCGACGGTCTCCGCGACGCCCTCGACCCCCGGCTGACCATTCTGTAGATCCCGCCCAGAGCGACCATGCGCGGCTGGTGGGGTTTCAGAAGCAGGTCAGCCGGCGCGGCCCCGGCCGCCGTCGACTTGGTGACCGTGCCTCCCGGCTTCTGTCTCGACCTGTCGTATCCGTTGACACCCCGCGCCTGAGGTGATACGCTGTTCATACAAAGTGGTACCTCCTGGAGGCTGCCGTGATCAAGCGTCTGACCAAGCACGGGAACAGTCTGGCTCTGGTGATTGACCGGAGTATTCTGGAACTTCTGAATATCAAGCCTGACACGCCGCTATCCCTGACCACCGACGGGAAGTGCCTCATTGTGTCGCCGGTGACCGATCGGCAGCGAGAGAAGCGGTTTCGGGCGGCGTTGGAGGAGGGTAACCGGCGGTACGGCAAGATGTTGAAGCGTCTGGCGGGCTGAGGGGTGCCCCCCGTTTTTCTGACGCTCCGCGAGGCTCTCGAGATTCACCGCGACCAGATTGAACGGTACGGAGGGCGTCCCGGGATCAGAGATCTGGGGCTTCTCCAGTCGGCCGTTGCGATGCCCGAGGCCGGGATTGGAGAGGAGTACCTTCATACGGACCTCTTCGAGATGGCCGCGGCGTACCTGTTTCACATTGTGCGAAACCACCCGTTCGTCGACGGCAATAAGCGCGTCGGAGCCATGGCGGCTTTTGTGTTCTTGAAGCTGAACGGGTTCACGCTGGAGACGACCGACGAGGCCTTTGAACGGTTGGTACGGTCTGTTGCCGAAGGGGAGACTGGCAAGGCGGCTATCGCCGAATTCTTTCGCGGGCACTGCCGGGCCGGCTGATCGGCCGGGATGGATCCTCAATGGGAGGGCCATACAGGACGTCTGGATCGGTCAGGCGCCGGCGTGCTCGAAGACGATCGCGACGCGCACCCGGGGTGCGACCTTCCCCCCCTCCGGCGCGGCCTCTCCGGGGGACGGTGCGGGTGCTGCGGCCAGCAGTGCGGTGAGAACGATGAGGAAGGAGAGTCTAGACGCGGGCCTCGACATTGCCCTCCCACATGGCCTCGTACAGCCGGAGGAGCGAGTCGTACTCCACGGGGCGGGGGTTGTTGGGGCGCGGATACCGCTCCATCAGCTCGCGCGCCATCTCCGGCAGATGGCTCCGCTCCACCTTGATGTCGCGCAGGGCCATGGGGATGCTGAGCGCGCGGTTCAACTCCACCACCGCCCGCACCGCCGCCCACGCCGCCGTCTCCTCCCCCCCACCGCCCACTCCCAGCGCCTCCGCCACCCTGGCCAGCAGCCCCGGAACCGCGGGTACGTTGTAGACCATGGTGTACGGCAGCGCGATGGCGCAGGTGAGGCCGTGGTGGAGGTGCAGCCGGTTGGCGATGGTGTAGGCGATGGAGTGGCCGATGACCATCAGCGCATTCAGCGACAGCCCGCCCAGGTAGGCGGCCACCATCATGGAGGCGCGGGCGGTGCGGTCCTGGCCGTTATGGTAGGCGGTGGTCAGGTGCTCGCGGATGATGCGCACGCCGGCCAGCGCCGGCGCGTCGGTGAGGGGTGTGGCCGTCGCCGAGATCAGACCCTCCACGCAGTGGCTCAGGGCGTCCACGCCGGTCCAGGCGGTGGTGGTGGGCGGCAGGCTCACGGTCAGCGACGGATCGAGCACCGCCACCTGGGGGACCAGGTACTGGCTGCCCATGAACGCCTTCTTGTCGTTGATGGTGACGACCGCGTTGCGCGATGACTCGGCGCCGGTCCCGGCGGTGGTGGGGACGAGGATGAGCGGGTGGGCGCGTTCCCGGAGCTTCTCCTGGCCGATGTAGTCCGCCACGGAGCCGGGGTTCGCGGGCATGACGGCGGCCAGCTTGGCCATGTCCATGACGCTGCCGCCGCCGATCCCCACGACCACGGCCGGGCGCAGCGCGCGGCTGGCCTGGGTCACTTCCTCTGCGACGTCCAGCGTGGGCTCGGGTTTGACCCCGGTGAAGGTATGGACCTTCAGGCCGCCCGATCGCAGCGCGTCCTGGACGGGCGCCGCCGCGCCCAGGCGGTGGAGGGTCTCGTCGGTGACCAGGAGGGCGAGCGCGCCGTCTCCGGCGCCCAACTCGCGCGCAGCGTCACCAACCTTGCCCGCCGCGCCCCATCCGTAGATGACGCGCGACGGCCCGAAAAACGAGCGGGTCTCCAGCCAGGGGGGGAGCTTTTCCATCGTTTACTCAGGAATACGTGTCAGAGATCCAGTAGCCTGGCCCAGTCGCCGTGGTCGTCGCGCTCGCAGATATGCCGGTGTCCATCAGAATCGCGGCGTCTGCGGCCGGAAGCCGGGCTCCTGCGGTCCGGGCGTCTGCCAGGGCGCCCCGGGGACGTTGGGCACGCCGGGCACCCCGGGCAGTCCCGGGATCGACGGCCCCTGGTAGGGACGCAGCGGGAAGAACTCGGGCGGGCTGCTGGGCCTGCCGGGACCGGGACGCTGGCCGGGGCCGGGCTGCAGCTGGTAGAGGCGACCCTGGTGGTAGAAGAGGATGATGGGCTCGCAGTCCTGGTTCTGGTCGGGCCGGCCGCCCGGTTGCTGTGGCTGTCCGGGCATCGGCAGCGGGATGAACTCACGGAACTGCCGCGGGCCGGGCGCGCTCTGGTCGGGTCGGGAT
>JACQTN010000130.1 GCA_016210785.1 Armatimonadota bacterium | reverse complement strand
GCCGGGCATCGCGCGCCGCGGCCGGCACGGAGTGGGACCGGACGGCGTTGCCCGCCGACCGAAGGATCTAGTCCTCTTTATGGAAAGGTACCAGGGGCAACCGCGGCCCGTCGGCAGGTGGCGCGGGAGAGGCAGCCGCCGTCGGGGAGAGCGAGCGGCGGGGGAGCGAGAAGGCGGTCCGGGCGGGTCTCAGGAGCGCAGACTGCCGCGCGCCGCGGGCACGGCGCTCCGCAGGCGCGCGGCGGCCTCGCCCCGGCGGTGAACGCTGAGTTTCTCCAAGATGTGGTGCACGTGATTCTTCACCGTGCGTACTTCGATGAAAAGGCGGCGCGCGATCTCCTTGTTGGACAGGCCCTGGTCGATCAGCTCCAGGATCTCTCGCTCGCGGGGAGTGAGCTCGGCGCGCGTGGCCCACGACCTCCGCTCCGCGGCCAGGGTCGCCACCCGGCGCAGCAGCGTCGCCGCGATCCGCGGCGAGCAGATGGTCTCTCCCCGGGTCACGCTGCGGATGGCTGCCACCAGGTCCTCCAGCGTGGCTTCCCGCAGCACGTACCCGGCAGCCCCGGCCTCGGCGCACGCGATGACCTCGTCCTCGCTCTCGGTGACGCCCAGGGTGACCACCTTGACGTGAGGCGCGGCGCCGATGAGAGCGCGCAGGGCCGCGAGACTCTCGGGGAGAGCCATGTGCAGCAGCAGAACGTCGGGGCGAAACTCGGGGACGGCGGCCAGGGCCTCGCGCAGATCCGCTACGGCACCGATAGCCGTGATGTCCGCTTCTCTCCCCAGGGTCTGTGCCAGCCCCTCGCGGTAGAGACGGATGTCATCGACGATGAGGACACGCATCGCTGTCTAACCGGTGCTTCCGCGGTCGTGAAGGGGAGAAGGGCAACGACGCCGGTCCTGTGATTGACTCGAGCTATTTCGCGGCCTTCTATTGAATTCCTTCTACCCTAAAAACGTGTTGGATGAGAGATACTATCTATTATAATTCCCATCGGGCCTGGCGGGAGCCTGGAGAGGCGAACAGGAGGCAAACGCGGTCCAACATGGACCGAACACGGCGGCGCCGCTCAGATGGAGTAGAAGAAGTAGGTTGGATGGTGCCGGGGGCGGGATTTGAACCCGCACGGGTTGCCCCACACGCCCCTCAAACGTGCGCGTCTGCCAGGTTCCGCCACCCCGGCACGGGGTTTTCCCTGGGACGATTGGAAATCATCGCACCCAGGGGGCATGCAGCGCTCATCATAGGAACCCGCGCCCGGCGTGTCAAACGCACGCCGGCCTGCACTCGATCCCGCCGGACCGCCGCCGCACGGAGCATCCGGCGCCGCGTCGCCTGAGGGGTCAGCGCGCGAACGTCAGGTAGGTCGAGGTCAGGACGAAGAGAACCGAGATCACCGCGGTGATCCGCGTGAAGAAGGTTTCCCGGGGCTTGGGCCCGTGGAACAGGCGGGCGCTCCCGCCGATCGCTCCCAACCCCTCACCCTTCGGACCCTGCAACAGGACGATACCGATCAGGGAAAAGGCCAGGATGAAATGCACCACGATGACCGCCGTCTGCACGCTGCGACACCTCCCCGTGAGCCCCGCGGCGGAACGCCTGCCCCGCGCAAGAACCGGTGCGGGCCCGACCCCGCCGAAGGCCTCCTTATGCTACCACGGGACGATGCACAGGGCAAGAGTGGGAGGCGTTGCGCGCGTTGCGACGCCGGCGATCACCCGCGCGCAGCGGCGCTCACGATGACCGCGAACGCCTCCGCGTCCAGGCTGGCGCCGCCCACCAGCGCGCCGTCCACCTCGGGCTGCGACAGAAACTCCGCGCAGTTCTTGGCGTTGACGCTGCCGCCGTACTGGATGCGCACCTGCGCCGCCGCGTCCGCCCCCGCCGCCTCGCCCACGGTGGCCCGCAGGAGCGCGCTGACGCGGTTGGCCTCCTCGCCCGTGGCGGGCAGACCCGTGCCGATCGCCCACACCGGCTCGTAGGCGATCACCATCCCGGCGGCCTGCGCCGGCTCCACGCCGGCCAGCGCGGCGCGCAGTTGCCCGCGCACCACCTGGTCGGTCCGCCCGGCCTTCCGTTCCTCCAGCCGCTCACCCACGCACACGATAGGTACCAGCCCCGCTCGTAACGCGGCGTGCGCCTTGCGGTTGACGCCTTCGTCGGTCTCGCCGAAGTGCTGCCGGCGCTCGGAGTGCCCCAGGATCACGTGGCGGCAGCCCGCGTCCACCAGCATCGCCGCGCTGATCTCCCCGGTAAAGGCACCCTGCGCCTCCCAGTGCATGTTCTGGGCGCCCAGGCGGAGGGCGGTGCGGTGCACCGCCGCGCCCACCGCGGCCAGCGCCGTGAAGGGCGGGCACAGCACCACCTCCACGCCCCTCGGCGTGCCCATCTTCTCCACCAGGGCGACGGCCAGGGCGCGGCCCTCCGCCGCCGTGCGGTGCATCTTCCAGTTTCCCGCGACGATGGGAGTGCGCATCAGTCCTTGTCCTCCAGCACGGCAACACCGGGCAGTTCCCTGCCCTCCATGAACTCCAGCGTGGCACCGCCGCCGGTAGAGATGTGGGTCATGCGGTCGGCGAACCCCATCTGCTCCACCGCGGCCGCCGTGTCGCCGCCGCCCACGATGGTGGTAGCCGAGGACTCCGCCATGGCCCTCCCCACCGCCCGCGTGCCCTCCGCGAACGGCTCCACCTCAAAGACGCCCATGGGGCCGTTCCACACCACGGTGCCAGCGTTCTTGATGACCTCCGCGAACGCGCGAGAGGTCTCCGGCCCGATGTCGAGCCCCATCAACTCCGCCGGGATGGCGCCGGTAGCCACGGTGCGCCGCGCCGCGTCCGCGGCAATCCTCGGCGCCACTACCACGTCGGTGGGCAACAGGAACGCCACGCGGCGCTTCTCCGCGTCCGCCATCAACTCTCGGGCCAGGTCGAGCTTGTCCTCCTCGCACAGCGAGCGGCCCACTTCCAGCCCGCGCGCCCGCAGGAAAGTGTAGCTCATCCCGCCCCCGATCAGCAGGCTGTCGGCCCGGGTCAGCAGGTTGCGGATCACGTCGATCTTGTCGCTCACCTTCGCCCCGCCCAGGATCGCCACGAAGGGGCGGGTGGGCGACTCCAGCGCCCGCGTCAGGTAGCCAATCTCCTTCTCCATCAGCAGCCCGGCCACCGCGGAGCGCAGCGTCGCCACCCCGACGGTCGAGGCGTGCGCGCGGTGCGCGGTGCCGAAGGCATCGTTCACGAAGATGTCGGCCAGCGCGGCCAGCCGCTGGCTGAAGACGGGGTCGTTGGCCTCCTCTTCCTTGTGGAAGCGGAGGTTCTCCAACAGGACCACGGCGCCCGGCACCATGGCCGCCACCGCGGCCTCCACCTCCGGCCCCACGCAGTCGGCCAGCTTGCGCACCGGCGCACCCAGCAGATCGCTCAACCGCGCTGCCACCGGATCGAGGCGCAGCCGGGGGTCGGGCTTGCCCTTGGGCCGCCCCAGATGGGAGCAGAGGATGAGCCGGGCGCCCTGGTCGCGGACGTAGCGGAGAGTGGGCAGGGACTCGCGGATCCTCCGGTCGTCCTGGATCTTCCCCGCGTCGTCCAACGGGACGTTGAAGTCCACCCGCAACATGACGCGCTTGCCGCGCACGTCAGCATCGCGCACCGTTTTCTTCGCCAACGAAGTGCTCCTTTGTCCTATCTCTCATCAATCTATGGAAGCAAGAATCTGCGGCGTCGACTGAAGTGCACGGGTGGCGCCCGGCCTCGCTCCGATGCGCGCGCCCGTAACCCATCTACCGGGTGCGGACAACGCTACGAGCGGGCGGCGCGTCAGAGCGGGCGAGCCGGGCGACTGACCCCCTCGAATTCATCGCAGGCGCCTATCCCTGCGATCCACGGTCTCCTGATGAATTCGAGGGGGTCACCAGGACCCATGCTGTGAGAAGCCGCAGATTCTTGCTCTCTCCCCTACATCCCCTTCTGCACCATGTAGTTGACCAGGTCGGCGACCCGGCACGCGTAGCCCCACTCGTTGTCGTACCAGGACATGACCTTCACCATGTTGCCGCTCAGCACCATGGTGGATGGTCCATCCACGATGCCGGAGCGCGGGTCGCCTTTGAAGTCCATGGAGACCAGTTCCTCGTCCGTGTAGCCCAGGTAGCCCTTCATGTCCTCCTCGGCCGCCTGCCGGTACGCGGCGTTGATCGCCTTGGCCTCCGCGGGGCGCTCCAGCTCGCACACCAGGTCCACCACGGAGACCGTGGCGGTGGGCACGCGCAGGGCGATGCCGTGCATCTTGCCCTCCAGCTCGGGCAGCACCAGGAAGATAGCCTTGGCAGCGCCGGTGGTGGTGGGGATGATGTTCTGCGCCGCGGCCCGCGCCCGCCGCAGGTCCTTGTGCACCAGGTCCAGGATCTGCTGATCGTTGGTGTAGGCGTGCACGGTGGTCATCATGCCGCGGCGGATGCCGAAGTTGCGGCTCAGCACTTTGGCCGTGACCGACAGGCAGTTCGTGGTGCAGGAGCCGTTGCTCACGATGTGGTGCCTGCGCGGGTCGTAGGCCTCGTGGTTGACGCCGAGGTTGACCATGATGTCCTCGCCCTTGGCCGGCGCCGTGATGACCACCTTCTTGGCGCCCGCGTCCCGGTGCAGCTTGGCCTTGGCGGCGTCGGTGAAGACGCCCGTGGACTCCACGACCAGGTCCACATGGAGATCGCCCCACGGGAGCTTGGCGGGGTCGCGCTCGGAGCAGACCTTGATCTCCCGTCCGTCGATCACCATGGCTCCGTCCTTCACCTGGACCGGGCCGGAGAAGCGCCCGTAGGTGGAGTCGTACTTGAACAGGTGCGCGTTGGTCTTGGGGTCGGCCAGGTCATTGACCGCCACCACGTCCACCGCCTTGCCGTAGCGCTCGAGGAGAGCCTTGAGGCTCTGCCGGCCGATGCGCCCGAACCCGTTGATCCCCACACGCATGTCTCTCACCGCCCTCTCTTGGTCAGATCGTCGGCGCCGCGGGGTACCCTCGATGCCCCGCGGTCCCCCCGGAAGGTCTTCGCCGCCTCATTATACATACCCCATCACCCGGCATCGCCCCCGCCCCGCAGGTGGGCGCGCAGCAGCGCCCTCCGGATGAACCCCACGTTGTTGAAGATGCGGATGCTGAACACCACGATGGCGCCCAGGTAGATGTCCAGCCCCAGCAAGTCGCCGATCCCCACCAGCAGCGCGGCAAACAGCGTGTTCGCCACGAAGCCGCTCAGGAAGATGGCCAGGTCGAACCGGCCCTCCAGCTGGGCCCGGATGCCGCCCAGAATGGTGTCGATGGCCGCCAGGATGGCGATGGCCGTGTACTTGACGTAGGCCAGCGGGATCTCGACCGAGATGAGCAGGCCCAGCAGGACGCCCAGCGCCAGCCCGAGGAAGGGTAACCACATATGGGTTACTCGGAGGGGGAGGGCGCTTTCCCTCCCCCTTCCGATACCTCCCCCTCCCCTGGTCTTGTCACCGTTGCCACCTTTGTGATGCTCGGACCCGGCTCAGCCGGTCCTGCGCATGATTCGATTGTATCGCCCCCGGTGGATTCGTGCGTGTCCTGCACGGCTTACCGGGGCACCACGGCGTGGACCATCTGCAGG
>JACQTN010000155.1 GCA_016210785.1 Armatimonadota bacterium | reverse complement strand
GCCGCGCCCCTTGACCGCCTCGGTCGCGGCACCTGAAACCCGGCTACGGGCGGCCAGCCGGAGAAAACGAACACTAAGGCGCAACATCGGTCTTGACAGGCGCAGCCTTTTCATAGATGCGCATGATCTTTCCCGGACAGCTTCCTAGCCTCCGCCGAACAGATCCCCGAGCCAGATGCGCAGCCGCCCGAACATCCCGACGCCGTTCGACGCACGCGCCACCCGGCTCTTGGTGTGCGCGCGCGCGCCGTGCAGCACCAGCCCCACCGCGGTGGAGTAGATGGGGCTCCCGATGGCATCCACCACGCCGCTGACATGGTCGGGCTGGCCGACGCGGGCGGGCATCTCCAGATGGCCGGCCGCCAGCTCGTCGAGACCGGGCAGCAGCGCGGTTCCGCCGGTGAGCACGACGCCGGCGGCCATCACCGGCGAAGAACTGCCCACGCGAAATTGCGCCCGCACCAGGCGCAGTTGGTTGCGAATCAGGTCCATGATCTCCCGCGCCCGCGGCTCGATGATCTCGCACAGGATCCGTCGCGGCAGGATGCGAGGCTGGCGGTCGCCGATGTTGACCACCTCGATCAACTCGCCCTCCGCGGCGACGCTGGCCATGGCCGCCCCGTGGCGCAGCTTCAGTTTCTCCGCCTCCGCCATGGGCGTGCGCAATCCCACGGCGATGTCGCTGGTCACGTGGTGCCCACCCACCGGCAGGATCGCCGTGTAGCACAGGCCACCGCCGAGGTAGATCCCCAGGCTGGTGGTGCCGCCGCCGATGTCGGCCAGCACCACGCCCAGTTCGCGGTCCGCCGGGGTCAGCACCGCCTCGCCGGAGGCGAGCGGCTCCAGCACCAGCTCCTCGACTTCCAGGTTGGCGCGCTGCACGCACTTGAGGAGGTTGGCGAGCACCGTGCTGGTGCCGGTGACGATGTGGGTTTCCACCTCCAGCCGGTTGCCGTACATGCCGACCGGGTTGCGGACGCCGTCCTGTCCGTCCACGATGAAGTTGCGCGGGAGCAGGTGGACGATCTCGCGCTCCTGGGACGGGAGCGCCGCGATGCGCGCGGCCTCGATGCAGCGGTTGACGTCGCCCTCGCCGATCTCCCGGTCCCCGCGCGACACGGCCACAACGCCGCGGCTGTTGGCGGAGCCGATGTGCTCGCCGCTGACCGCCACGTAGACCGACTGGATCTTGACGCCGGCCATGCGCTCGGCGCGGTCCACGGCTTCTTCGATGGCGCGCGTGGTGGAGTCGAGATCGACCACGACGCCCTTGCGCATGCCACGGGAGGGAGCGGAGCCGACCCCGACCACGTGGACGTCGCCGTCCTCGTCCACCTCGCCGACGACCGTGCACACTTTGGTGGTGCCGATGTCGAGACCCACCAGGGTCCGCTTCTTGGCCACCGCTATCCCCCCGCACGACCTCGGGGTTGCCCCCGTCTACCCCCAAGATGTTGGGCAGCGGCCAGGGGCATGATGCCACCCGTTGAGGGTATCGAACGTCTATTCCACATGGCGCAGCCTTCTCCTGCTCTGTGCGGGCTTCAACGGGCTTCGCCCGCGCCCAGCGGGCGGATCACCACGTTGGCGCCGAAGCGCAGGTCCACGTACTCGATGGCCAGGTCGCGCGCCGCCAGCGCTTCCAGAATCTCGGGAAGCCGCGCGATGCGTTCCTCCAGCCCGCGCGCGCCGCCGAGCCGGACCACCATGGTGCGTGCAGGTGCGGCGGGTGCCGTCGTGCCGGGTGCGTGGGAAATGGACGGTGGCCCCGGTGCCGGGGCGCCGGGTAACGTCGCGCCGGCTGCGGGGGCAGCAAGCGGCGAAGAGGGCAGACCCGCGGCCGGCGCGGGGGATGGGGTGGTGGAAGCGGGCGCGGCCGGCGCCGCCTCGCCGCCGGCCGCCCGGGCGCGACGCGGCGAGCGCACGTGCAGCGTGACCTCCTGCCGGGCGTCCACCACCAGCTTCACCGTCTCCGCCCGGACGGCCGGCGGGAGCATAGCCGCCGCGGCGCCGGCCAGGCGCACGCCGGGCGACGGCAGCGGTTCACCCAGGATGATCCACGGCAGCGCCAGATCGTGCACGTCCACCTGGAGCAGCCCCGGCGCGGCGGGTGCGCGCGCGATCGCCACCCCGTCCTCATCGAGCAGCACATGCTCGCCCTGATACGGCAGCGCCATCCGCGGCTGCCGCTCCACCACCGTGATCTCCAGCCGTTGCGGCAAGTGCAGCGCCACCCGCACAGCACGGACCCGCGGGTACCGCCGCACCCGCTCCCCCACTGCGTCGGGGTTGACCTGGAACAGGTTCATGCCGGGCCGGATCCCGGCCAGGCGCAGGACCTCCCGCGGCGGGATGGTGCTCGGCCCGCGCACCACGATCTCGCGGGCTTCAAACAGCGATGAGCGGGGGAAGGTGCCGGCCGCGAAGAGTACGGCCATGATGGTGGCAAAGCGCAGCAGCGCCAGTGGGAGCGCCAGCGGGTCGGGCCGGTCGTGCTCGCGTCGCAAATTGCTCAAACCGCCGCGCGGCCCGGCCTCCTCCGCCTCGTCCTCCCTGCCACGCCCGGGCCGCTTCCGCGCCAGCAGTGCCCGCAGCCGCGCCGGCACGTCGGCCACCGGGCGTCGCAGCCTGCGCAGCGGCCTACGCCGCCGCATCATCGAACTCCCCCAGCAGCTTGATCTCCAGCACCAGCTCGACGCCGAACTGGGCCCGCACCCGCTGCCGCACCTGCGCCGCGAGCGCCAGCACGTCGCCCGCGCTGGCGGCGCCACTGTTGAGGATGTAGTTGGCGTGGACGTCCGACACCCGCGCATCGCCCACGTGCAGCCCCTTGCATCCCGCCAGGTCGATGAGGCGTCCGGCGTGGTCGCCCGGCGGATTGCGGAAGATGCACCCCGAGCTCGGAGGCCCGACGGGCTGGGTCTCGTTGCGCTGCCGCAGCCAGGCCTCCATGCGCTCGCGCACGGCGTCGGGGTCCTCCGGCCGCAGGTGCAGCTCCGCTTCCAGGACGACGGCCGGCCCCGCCTGCAGGATGCTGGTGCGGTACGCGAAGCCGAGATCGGCGCCGGCGATGTCGCGCTCCCCCTCAGGCGTCAGCACGCGGACCCGCGCCACGATGTCGCTCATGCTGTGGCCGTGCGCACCCGCGTTCATCACCACCGCGCCACCCACCGACGCCGGAATGCCTGCGCTGAACTCCAGGCCGCTCAGGCCGCGGGTTGCGGCCAGCGCCGCCAGGTGCGGGAGGTAGGTCCCGGACTCCGCAATCACTCGCGCCCCATCGAACGTCACGCGGTCGACGCCCCGACCGATCTTGAGCACGACGCCACGCACGCCGCGATCGGCGATGAGCACGTTGGATCCGCGCCCCAGCACGGCAAAGGGAAAGACACGCCCGAGCAGGTAGCCGATGACCGCGCGCAATTCGCCCATGTCCGCGGGAATAACCAGCACATCCGCGGGGCCGCCGATGCGGAAGGCGACGTGCGGCGCCAGCGGTTCACTGACCCGCACATCGCGGCAGCGGACGCGAAGGTCCTGCTGGATGTCCTTGAGCACACTCACCACACTAGCCGACCGTAAGCCTGGATAGGTCCCACGGTATCTCCACGGGCTCCCTGTCATGCTTCAAGAAGTTGAAGACGGCAAAACCAATCACCCTTCCCTGCATATCGACTCTCTCATAGACGTCAGGGCCGATCTGTCGGAAATACCCCTTTTTCCGGACGATGCTGAGTTCGAGGAAGTCTCCCTCCTGGTCGAACCACACCCTCAATCTTACCTGGCTTTGCCCATATCTGGCGTCCTCCCTTTACCTCGTCCGTGAAGAATGCCGTGATTATGAATGGGTCCTCTTCCTGGACCTTGACAGCCACCATCAGGTACTTCCTCAGGATGTTTAAGAATATGTCGCCAGCGCTCGTCAGTAAGGCGAATCCTCCGTCCCGCATAGTCCGTAATCCGGTGCGCGCGGCCCGCCACGCTAAGCACCCCATTGCGCCGCGCCCGTACCCCGCTGACGCAGTCGGTCCAACACGGCATGTGCCACCACGCCGATATCGCCCGCGCCCAGGGTCATGACCACATCGCCGGGACGAAGGCGAGGCAGCAGCCAGTCCACTAGGTTACCGTCCGGCGCCATGTGCGCGGCGCGATGGTGCGCCCGCACCGCGTCGAAGATCAGCCGGGCGGTCACGCCGGGAATCGGCGGCTCGTCCGCGGCGTAGATCTCGGTGACGATCACCTCGTCCGCGTCGGTGAATGCCGGGCCGAACGCGGCGTGCAGCGTCTGTGTCCGCGTGTAGCGGTGCGGCTGGAAGACCGCCACCAGGCGCCGGCGCGGCCAGGTCTCCCGTGCCGCGCGCAGCGCCGCGGCGACCTTGGTGGGATTGTGGGCGTAGTCGTCCACCAGCACGACACCGCCCGCCTCGCCCACCATCGCGAACCGGCGGTCCGCCCCGCGGAACGCCCCCAGCGCCCGCGCCGCCGCGTCGAACGGCACGCCCATCTCCATGGCCACGGCCACGGCCGCGACCGCGTTGGCGAGATTGTGCCGTCCCGGCACGGGCAGGGTGAGTTCTCCCACGTCCCGTCCGCCCCTGTTGACCACCGATCGCCGCCGCAGCCCTTCGACCTCCACGGTGCGGGCCGTGTAGACCACGCCGCCCGGCGCGGCCGTATCGTCTTCGAGCCCATACGTCAGGGCGCGCGCGGGGGTGACGCCCAGCAACCGGTCCGCCGGTGCCTGGTCCGCGGAGACCAGGGCGAATCCCTCCCGCGGCAGGCGGGCGAGAAAATGCGCAAAGGTCTCCACCATGGCGTCAAAGGACCCGTAGTGATCCATGTGGTCGGTGGCTTCCAGGCTGGTGATCACGGCGCTCCATGGGCGCACCAGCAGCAGCGACCCGTCGCTCTCGTCCACCTCCGCCACGGTGACGTCCGAACTACCCAGCCGCACGTTGCCCTCCAGGCCGGCGACATCGGCGCCGACGAAGGCGGTGGGGTCGAGGCCGCCAGCCGCCAGCACCGCGGCGATCATGGCGGTGGTGGTGGTCTTGCCATGCGTGCCGGAGACAGCCACGGCCCGCCCGCCCGACAGCAGCCGCCCCAGCAGCTCCGCCCGGTGCCAGACGGGAATCCCCAGGCGGCGCGCCTCCTCCACCTCCACGTTGGTGGGCGGGATGGCCCGCGACACCACCACCAGGTCACTGCCCGCCGGCGCGCCGGCGCGGTGGCCGATCTCCACCGCTGCTCCCAGCGCCGCGAGCCGGCGCGTCGCCGCCGCCTCGCGCAAGTCGCTGCCCGAGACGCGGCAGCCGCGCGCCAGCAGGGCCCGGGCGAGCGCGCTCATGCCGGCTCCGCCGATCCCCACGAAGTGGACGCGGGTCCCCGGCCGTAGCGACGCCATCGCCCCTGCCTCAGCCGCCATGCGCCCCCACCATCTCCTCCACCAGCGCAAGCATCACCGCGGTGGCCCGCGGCCGGCCCAGCGTGCGGCTGCCCGCGGCCATCACCGCCCGCCGGGCAGGGTCGCGCGCCAGATCCAGGATCGCCTGCGCGAGCCGGTCGCCGGTGAGATCCCGGTTGAGGATCATCACCGCCCCGCCCGCATCCGCCACCGCCCGGGCGTTGCGCTCCTGGTGTGCCTCCGCCGCGTGTGGGTACGGCACCAGGATTGCGGGCCGGCCCAGCGCCGTGACCTCCGCCAGCGTCACCGCACCCGCCCGGCAGACCACCAGGTCCGCCGCGGCGTATGCGTCGGCCATCTCTTCAATGTACGGCCGCGCCACGTAGCGCAGGCCGGCGCCTTCTCCCAGACGCGCCGCGGCCTCACCGGCGACGGCGGCGTGCTCCTCCCCGGTCTGATGGAAGATCTGCAGCCCCGCCGCATGGCGGAGCGCCGGCAGCGCGTCCAGCACCGCCTGGTTGATGGCGTGGGCGCCCTGGCTGCCGCCCAGCACCAGCGCCGTCACCCGGTCGCCGGCGAGATCGAAGCGCCGCACCCCGCGGTCCCGCACACCGTCCAGGATGCCGGGCCGCAGCGGCACCCCGGTCACCACCGCCTTGCCCGGGAAGTGCGCCGCGGTGGCGGCCTGCCCCACGGCCACCCGCCAGGCCCAGCGCGCCAGCAGGCGCGTGGTGAGCCCCGGCAGGGCGTTGGGCTCGTGCAGCAACACCGGCACCCGCAGCAGGACCGCGGCCGCGCCCACCGGCGCCGCGGCGTAGCCGCCCGTCAGCAGCACCCCCGCCGGCCGGAACCGGCGCAGGAAGTCCAGAGCCTGCACCGCACCCACGGCGTTGACCAGCAACGCCTCGACCGCCCGCACACCGATGCGGCGGGGCAACCCGCGCGAGAGCACCGCGATGAACTGCACACCCGCCAGCGGCACCACGCGCGCCTCCAGGCGATCCCCGCCGACCCAGATCACGGCCGCGTCGGGGTGCGCGGCGCGCACGGCCTCAGCGACGGCGAGGCCGGGGTAGATGTGGCCGCCCGTCCCGCCGCCCGCGATCATCAGCCGCATGCTCGTCCCGCCGCTCCCACCCGGTGGTGTACTGCGAGATGTTGAGCAGGATGCCCACGCCGATGGAGGTGATCACCAGCGACGAGCCGCCGAAGCTGATGAAAGGCAGCGGCACCCCCGTCACCGGCAGCACGCCCGAGATCACCCCAATGTTCAGCATCGCCTGCGTCGTGATCCCCGCCGTGATGCCCGCGGCCAGCAGCGTCCCGTAGCGGTCGGGCGCCCGCTGCGCGATCAGCATCCCGCGGTAGGTGAAGACCAGGTACAGCAGCAGCACGAACCCCGTGCCCAGCAGGCCCAGCTCCTCGCCCACGATGGCGAAGATGAAGTCGGTGTGGCGCTCGGGCAGGTAGAAGAACTTCTGCTGGCTCTGCCCCAGCCCCACGCCCAGGATGCCGCCCGATCCCAGGGCCAGCAGGGACTGGATGATCTGGAACCCCGTGCCCTGCGGATCGCGCCACGGGTTGAGGAACGCGATCACCCGCTTCCACCGGTACTCCTGCATGCGGATGGCCGCGAACACGGTGGGCATCCCCACCGCGGTGAGCGTCATCAGGTGGAGCACGCGGGCCCCGCCCGCGAAGAGCATCACCATGGTGATGATGCCCATCAGCAGCGCGGAGCCCAGGTCGCGCTGCGCCAGGGCCAGCCCACTGAATGCCCCCAGGATCAGCAGCGGCGGCAGCAAGCCGCGGCGCCACTCGCGCACCTCCAGGCCCCGGAACGCCAGGAACCGGGCCATGTAAAGGATGAAGGCGAGCTTGGCGGCCTCCATGGGCTGGAAGCTCAGCGGGCCCAGCGTGAGCCAGCGG
>JACQTN010000154.1 GCA_016210785.1 Armatimonadota bacterium | reverse complement strand
GATGTACCCGTAGGCCAGGCCGCGGAAGAAGGTGGCGATCTGGCTCAGGTCGTGCACGATGCCCGCCACGCGCATGGACCGGCGCTTCCCATCGGGCACCTCGATGAGGACCGTGTCGCCCACGCGGGCGCGCATGGCGCAGGCGGAGGAGCGCTCCAGCAGCACCTGCCGGTCGGGCGGCGGCCAGGCCCCCGCTTTCGGCGAGATCTTGTTGACGCGGATGTCCTTGTAGTCGCGCAGGGCGATGAGTTGCATCTCCTTCCACTGGTCCGGGCCGGCCTGGTAGCGCACGGCCACCGTGCGCCGGCCCTCCGCCTCCCGCACGCCACGCATGCGCCGGATCGCGTTGACCAGGTCCTCGTCGAAGGCGTCCCGCGTGTAGATCTGCCCGCTGGAGGGATTGGTGGCGGCGTAGGCGGCGCGCAGGTCCCGCGTCATGATGACGCTGGAGCCGGCGATCATGCCGACGGCGAAGACGCCGACGGCGATGGACAGCACCACCAGGATGGTGCGGGTCCGGTTGCCCCACAGGTCGGAGGCGACCTTGCGCCAGCGCGGGCTAGGAGTGCCGGGAAGACCTCTCACCGTGAACCGCGACTCCCCCCTCACCCTACCCTCTCCCAGAGGGAGAGGGGTACAGAGAGGGCCACACGCCGGCCCTCACCTGTGGCGGGAGAGGGGTTAGAGGTATCTTAGTCACGGCGGGGCTCCCCGCCCTCGGGTGCACGCCCGCTGGCCGCCATGTGCACGGCGGCGCGCTCCTCCGCGACGCGCTCGATGGCCTGCCGCACCGCCTCCGACTGGGACACCAGGGCCTCGAACTCTTTGCGCTCCAGCGCCGCTACCTCCACGCCGGCATCCACCGCAGCCCGCACCGTGGCGATGGCCTGCCCGCCGCGGAGCAGCTCGATCTCGCCGAAGAACTGCCCCCGGCTCATGGTGGTGACCACGAACTCGCGACCCTCGTCCCGCTGGATGAGGATCTCCACCTTGCCCCGCGTGATCAGGTAGAAGCGGTCGGGGATCTGCCCGCGGCGGATGATGATGGCGCCGGGCAGGTACCGGATGGGCTCGAGCTGGCGCGTGATCTCCACGAGCTGCGACTCGGTGAGGGCGGGGAAGACGCGCGCCAGGTACTCCTCGATGATCTGGCCGTCGGCGAGCACGATGGTGCGAGAGACCGCCTGGGCCAGGTCGCTGTCGTGGGTGACCATCAGGATGGTCTTGCCCTGCCGCATCAGGTCTTCGAAGAGCCGGAAGACGGAGCGTGCCGTCTGCGAGTCCAGGTTGCCGGTGGGCTCGTCGGCGACCAGGATCGGCGGGTCGTTGGCCAGGGCGCGGGCGATCGCTGCGCGCTGCTGCTCCCCGCCGGAGACCGCCGCGGGCACCTTGTAGGCGTGCTCCGCCAGCCCCACCTGATCCAGCAGGTGCATGGCGCGCTCCCACCGCTGGCGCGGCGTGTACAGGCCCGCGAAATCCATGGGCAGCATGACGTTCTCGATGAGGGTCAGGGTGGGAAGCAACTGGAAAAACTGGAAGATGATCCCCAGCGCCTTCCCCCGCCACACCGCCATGGCGCCTTCGCCGAGGGTGTGCACCGGCGTGCCCGCCACGATCACCTCGCCTGAGGTGGGCCGGTCGATGCCGGTGATCATGTTGATCAGCGTGGACTTGCCGCTCCCGGACTTGCCGATGACGGCCACGAACTCGCCCTCGTCAACTTGAAGGTCGACGTTCTTGAGGGCCGTGAACCGGCCCGCGGCGCTCTCGTACACCTTGACCACGCGCCGCAGGTCGATCAGGTGGCCCCGGCGCACCCCGGAAAATGTTTCGCATTTTCCGGGGACCCCGCGCTCGCCCACCACCGTCACGTGCCACCTCCGTGCAAGGCCACTCATGTTACCACGCTCACCGACATCGCGGTGCCCCGCCACCCTGCGGGCGGTCTAGGCCCGCAGGCAGAATTGGAAGACACGCCTAGAAAGGGTTAGCCGTCGAGGACTGTGCCATGTGGGTGCGGCCCGCTCTGGGGCGGGCTTCTTCCCTTCATGGTACTGTACGGCGCCGCCGCGCGCCGGGGGTATCGGGCGGCGGGCCGATCTGTGATCCGTGGCAGACGCCACCCCACCCCCAGGCAGCGCTCGCCACCCAGGCGCGGCCGGCATGAGGTTGCCCCTACGCTCCCGACGACCCCGGAAACGTCAGTTTGACCCCGAGTGGGCCACACGTTATACTTTTTAGGTGGAAGTTGAACGGTCTCCAGTCGAGGGAAACGGTATGGCTGTCGTCAAGACGTCGGCCAAAGGACAGGTCGTGATTCCCGCGGACCTCAGGGAACAGATCGGCTTGAAGCCTGGAGCCAGGGTCCTGGTCACGCTGGCCGGACAGGGGAAGGTCACCATTGAGCCGATTCCGGACGACCCCGTTGAAGCCGCGTGCGGGATGCTTCAGGGCGGGCCCTCCCTGACCAGGGCGCTGGTGAAGGAGCGACGACGAGATCATGCCCGCGCTGCGAAGAAGTCTGCTCGATTCCTTCGCCATGCTCGCCTTCCTCAACAGGGAACGCGGGTGCGAAAGAGTTAGACACTTGTTGCGGGAGGCCAGAGCCTCTGCCGAGCCCGTGCTCATGAACGAGATCAATATCGGAGAAGTCTACTACGTCACGGCCAGAGCTCGATCTCCGGAGCAGGCCGAAGCCGTGCTGCACAGGCTCGAGACGCTCCCCATCCAGCCCGTGTCCAACGCCTTCCCGGACGTCATCGAGGCGGCGAGGATCAAAGGCCGATTTGGAATCGCGTACGCCGATGCCTTCGCGGTGGCGACCGCCTTGAAGCACGACGCGGCGATCGTCACCGGCGATCCCGAGTTTCGCGCAGTCTCCCGACTCGTCAAGATCGACTGGCTTTGACGCCGCCTCCTCCACGCCTTCTGTGTCCGCGGGTCAGCCTGTTTCTCCGCGACGTTTCAGGTGACGCCGCGCCGGGCGTCGAATAGAGAGTCCGGGCCCGCGCTGAGGTCCCGCAAGACTTCCATCGCCATGACGTCGCACCGCTGGCACACGCCCGTCCGCCTTCGCCGGCCTGCGCCGCTGGCCGCCATCGCCGTCCTGGTTCTCTTGGCCGGCCTGTGGGCGGGGCTGGTGCGGGCGGGGTGGGCCTGGCCGCCGCTGCGCCCGGCGCTGCCGCTGGCGCACGGGCCGCTCATGGTTGCGGGCGTCCTGGGGACGCTGATCGGCCTGGAGCGTGCGGTGGCACTTCGCGCGCCCTGGGCCTACGCGGGTCCGCTCCTGTCGGCGCTGGGGGCGGTGCTGCTGCTGGTGGGAATCGCGGAGGGCGCGGCGCGCCTGTTGATCACGCTCGCCAGCGCCGGGCTCGTGGCGGTGTACGTGGCGATCTTGCGCGTGCAGCCCGCCCTCCACACCGCCACCATGGGCGCGGCGGCCGTGGTCTGGCTGGCTGGGAACGGCCTGTGGCTGGCGGGCGCTCCCATCTCCCTTGCCGCGCTGTGGTGGTCCGGGTTTCTGGTGCTGGTGATCGCGGGCGAGCGGCTCGACCTCAGCCGGCTGACGATGCCATCGCCGGCGGCCCGCGCCGCGTTCGTCGCCTCCGCGGCGGCGCACGTCGCCGGGCTCACGCTGGCGGTGATGGATATCCGCGTCGGCGCCGCGGCCGCGGGCGCCGGCATGGTGGCGCTGGCCCTGTGGCTGCTGCGGTACGACGTGGCCCGCCACGGGCTGCGCCAGCGCGGTCTGCCCCGCTTCATCGCGGCGAGCCTCCTGTCTGGCTACGTCTGGCTTGGCGCCGGCGGCGTCCTGTGGATCTTGCTGGGCGTGGCGCCGGCCGAGGGACTCTACGACGCCATGCTGCACGCCGTCTTCCTCGGGTTCGTCTTCGCCATGGTGTTTGCCCACGCGCCCATCGTCCTCCCCGCGCTGCTGGAGCGTGCGCTGCCGTTCCATCCGGTCTTCTACGGTCACCTCGCCCTGCTGCATGCGTCCCTGGTGTTGCGGGTGGCCGGAGATCTGGCCGGGTCGCCCCCCGCGCGGCGGTGGGGCGCGCTGCTCAACGCGGTGGCTCTACTGCTGTTCCTGGCGAACACGGCCCGCGCGCTGATGGGCGCGCCGCAGCAGACCCCGCGCAGGCCATAGGAGACCGCCGCCCGCCTGTCGCGGTGCGGTTCGCCGCCCCTCCGGGGAAAAAAGAAAACCCGGGCGCGCGTCCGCGTGCCGCCGGGCACCGCGCCTTCAGGCCGCGGCGGTGGGCGATCCGGCAGGAAGATATGGATACTGACGGGCGTACCGGGACCGGCAGATGGCGCGGATCATATCCTCCCGACGAACCCCTCCGTGGGGGTCAGCCGTTTTGCCACGGGATCGACGGCGAGGAACAGGCTTTCCAGGGCCACGGCGCCCAGCAGCGGAGGTCCCCCCGGCGCGATGAAGCACGGCGTGGTGACCTCCTGACCGTCGAGGGTGAGGCGCACCTCCGCCACGGGCCAGATCTCGCGCTTGCCTCCCGCCATCACGACCGGCTGATGGCGCCGTGCGATCAAGCCGAGACGGTCGGCCAGGTCGCGCGACACGACCACCAGCGTCGCACCGGTGTCGACGAGAAGTTCGACCTCTTCGCTGTGCCCGACCGGGCCTGTCAACCGTGCTGGTACGCGGAAAAGACCCACGGCTGTATTATAACATCACCAACCACAGCCCCGTGTTTCCACGCCTGTCTTCGCCGCGGGACCTGTACCCGCAGGCGAAGCAGCAGCGGCGGCAGGCCGGGTTGTGCCCGGCCTGCCGTGTTCACGGATGCAGGATCATCTCCACATCCGATGAGCCGTGCGGGCGTCCGGGCATACGTTGACAAAGGAGCGTCCCAGGCGTGTCGCGCGGCGGCGTGGGAGCAGGGAAATGAGCGCCCGGCACGGTGACGAACTGCGCGTCCTGAAGCTGACGCTGGGGCTGTACTTCTTCGTCTTCGCCCTGAAGCTGGCGGTCTACTTCCCCACCGGGGTCATGGTCATGCTGGCGGAGGCCATGCACACCCTCGGCGACATCTTCGTCTCGGGATTCCTGCTGGTGGCCCTCGTCTACTCGCGCCGCCCCGCGGACCAGATCCACATGTTCGGTTACGGCCGGGCACAAAACGCCGCCGCGCTGGTAGCCGCCACCCTGTTCATCTCCTTCACCTCCTACAAGATGTACGAGGAGGCGATCCCGCGCCTGTTCCGGCCCGAGGAGGCCGTCTACCAGAACCTCCCGCTAGCGCTCGCGGTGATCGTGGTCTCCATGGTGATCGTCGCCGCGCCGCTGGTGAAGCTGTTCACCGCAAAGGCGCGCGGCGCAGCCGCCGCGGCCCAGTTCGCCGAGCTGTTCAACGACGAGCTGGGCCTGGCCGCGGCGCTGGTCGGGACTGTATTCATCGTGAAAGGGTGGCCGGTTGCCGACCCCATCGCCGCCATCGTCGTGGCCACCATCATCGCCTACAAGGGCCTCCGCCTGTTCCGGGAAAACCTGTGCATCTTGCTGGGCAGCTCGCCGGGCCCCGCGTTCCTGGCGGAGGTGGAACGCCGGGCGCGCACGGTGGAAGGCGTGCTCGACGTGCAGGACTTGCGCGTGGAGTACGGGGCCGGACGTGGTGCACGCGGCGATGCACGTCGTGGTGCGGCGGGGTCTGCCCGTGGAGGAGACGGACCGGATCGCCGGGGAGGTGGAGGCGCGCATCCACGACACCGTGATGCCCGGATACTGCGTGATTCGCGTGAAGGCGGCGGCGCCGGCAGCACTGTCCGGGGTCGAGAGGGTTCGGGATGCCGGGGAGGTCCCGGGTGCCGGGGAGGCCCTGGCCGCCGCGGATGCCGCGGCCACCACAGACGCCGCACAGATGGCACGCCCGCCGGCGCGGTGACAGGATCGGGAGCTGAACTCGAGGAGGTGAGGAGAATGCCCCCGCACTGCGATACCATGGACGGACCGGTCGTCAAGGCGGCCGTGAAGGCGCTGGAGGCCAAAGACGTCACCCTGGTGCTCCCGTACGTGCCGAAGGAGGG
>JACQTN010000142.1 GCA_016210785.1 Armatimonadota bacterium | reverse complement strand
GTAACACGGCGCGCTCCGGAAGAACGTAACACGTGCCGGCGCGCCGTGAGTTCGGTGAACGCGGTACCGTGACGCACCTTGCACGCGAGTCGAACGTGCCAGGGCCTCCCCCGGCCGGACATAAGGTGGAGGCTGGAGTGGCGTAAAGTCACTCCAGCCAACCTTGCCCGTTAGCCGGCGGCGTCTTCCACCAGGCCTTCCCGTACCGCGTACGCGGCCGCCTGGGTGCGCGACTGCAGGTGGAGCTTCTCCAAGATATTGCGCATGTGGTTGCGCACCGTGTTCTCGCTGATGTGAAGGGCGGCCCCGATCTCCTTGTTGGTGGCGCCCTTCGCCACCAACTCCAGCACTTCTCGCTCGCGCGCGGTCAGCCCCTCCGCGGGCCTGTCTTCCCGCGCCAGGCGTCCGAACTCGTCCACGACCTTCGCCGCCATGGTCGCGGAGAGGGCGGCTTCGCCCCGGGCCACGCGGCGCAGCATCTCGTACAGGTCGGCGGGATCGATTTTCTTCACCAGATAGCCCATGGCGCCGGCCTTCACGGCCTCAAACAGGTTGCGGTCGGTCTCCGAGACGGTCAGGATGACGATGCGCACGTAGGGCAGCCTGGCCTTGATCTGGCGGGTGGCGGTCAGGCCGTCGCAGCGAGGCATGTAGACGTCCATGACGATGACGTCCGGCATCAACTCGGCGGCCTTCTCCAGGGCCTCCTGCCCATCGGAGGCCTGGCCGACTACCTCGAACCCGGGCTCCTCGGCCAGCAGGGAGGCGAGCCCCTTGCGGAAGAGGGCATGATCGTCAACCAGCATCACGCGGATCGGTTCCATCCACCCCTCACCCTGGCCCTCTCCCCTTGAAGGGGAGAGGGAGTTTTCATGCTATCGGTCGAGCGGTAGCCGCACCTCTACCCGAGTGCCTTGTCCGGGCGTGCTGTGCACGTGCAGGGTCCCGCCGACGCTCTCTGCGCGCTCCCGCATGGTCGCCAGGCCGAAGTGCCGGCCGCCGGGCGGCGCGGTGGCTGCGGGATCGAACCCCACCCCGTCATCCTCCACCACGATGTGCGCCATCCCGTCATCGGGACCGAAGCGCACCACGGCCTCCCTGGCCCGGGCGTGGCGCCCCACGTTGTTGAGCGCCTCCTGGACGATGCGGATCAACTGCGTCTCCACTTCCGGGCTGAAGTGGGTGGCCGCGTCATCCTGCACCACCAGCCGCACCGGAATCCCGCTGCGCTCGCTGAATTCGTGCAGGTACTCGGTGACCGCCGGAATGAGCCCCAGGCCCCGGGACACCATGGTGCGGAGTCCAAAGATGGACTGGCGGACCTCTTCATAGGCCTGCCCCGACAGGCCGGCCATCTCCCGCAGCGCGCGCTCGACGCCAGCCGTGTCGCCCCGGGCCAGGCGCGTCCGGCCCGAGCCGGCGGTCGTGTACAGCGTGCCCAGCATCTGCGCCAGCCCGTCGTGCAGCTCGCGGGCGATGCGCTCCCGCTCCCGCAGCGTCGCCGCGCTCTGGGCCTCTTCCTGCAGGCGCGCGTTCTCCACCGCCAGCGAGGCCAGGTTGGCAAGTCCGGAGAGCAGCGTGTCCCTCCCGGCCGCCGGCTCCGCCGGCCGCTGGCCGCCGGCGCAGAGCCATCCAACCGTCTCGCTGCCCGCCCGCAGGGGGGCGGCCTGGCGTGCCGGGAGAAAGTCCGCGGTCAGCAGGTCGCACGGGTCGCCGGGCGTGCTCTTGTCCGCGCGGGCCTCCATGGCGGCGCAGATCTCTCCGGCACCGGCGCTGGCCACCACCCGGCAGCGCCCGGTCCCCGTCTCCAGCAGGCAAATGCATGCGACCTCGCACCCCAGGAGCGTGCGCGCGTGCCCGGCAATCTCTTCCAGCACGGCGTCGCGGTCCCGCGAGGCCAGGATCTGGGTGCTGACGCCCAGGAGCGCCTGTGCCTGGCGCTCCCGCGCTTCGATCTCGTCCAGAGAGCGGCGCAGCCGCGACCGCATCTCCTCCAACGTCCGCCCCAGGAGGCCGATTTCATCCGGGCCGCCGACGTCTACGGGCGTGGCCAGGTCCCGCCGGCCGATGCGGTCCGCGGCCGCGGTGAGCGCCCGCAGCGGGGTGGTCACCCGCCGGACGTCGAGCCAGGCGACCAGCGCGCCGGCCAGGAGAACGAACGCGCCGATGCCGATCATCCAGCGGCGAAGCCGCACCGGCAGCGCGACCACCACGTCGCGGGATTGCTCGATGATGACGCCCCATCCCGGCAGAACTGCCAGCGGCGCATAGGCGACGTAGTGATCGTGCGCCCCATTCGGCGTCCCGTGCAGGATCACCCCGGCCCGCCGTTCCCGCGCCAGCGTGGCCACCAACGCTTCGTGTTTGCTCTCGATCCGGAGCAGCCCCGGGGAGGCTGCCACCCGCCCCCGGGTGCTCATCACCTCGGCCTCGTAGGCGCCCAGGGTGCGGTCGTGCGGCGTCAGGTGGCGTTCAAGGCGGGACCGGTGAAGCTCGGCTGCCAGCCAGAGGCCGGCGGTCCCGGTGATGGAGATTGGTGCAACCAGGGCGATGGAAGCCGGGGACCCGTCGGCTTCGACCACTCCCCTGCCGGTGCCCGTGCGCGCGATGAGCGCCGACGGTGAGGATATCCATCGAGGCAGCGGCGCCCCGCCGGCGACGGCGATCACGCCGCGGGTCGGATGCACGATGGCCGCGGCAGAGAAGCGCTCTGCCGTCTCCACGGCCCGTTGCAGCCACGCCTGCGCCGCGGCCACATCGCCGGCCTGAAGGGTCGGCGCCACCACCCGGCCCAGGCGTGTGAGGAGACCGAGAGCGTCCCGGATCTCCTCGTCAATCTCGTGCTGCTTGTCCTGCGCCAGCGCCAGCCGCTCCTGGAGCGCCGCCTCCCTGGTGTAGCCGAAGGTCAGCAGCACCAGATAACCGAGGCCCAGCAACACCACGCCCAGCCCGAGCAAGACGCTGGCGATGATGCGCCGCTGGAGGCTACGCCTGACACCTGCGCTGCCGCTGGCTCCCACGGCTCTCATTCCGGGGAGGAGGATCGCGCCCCACGCTGTGAAGGAGTGAAGAACGGGTAGACCTCCCCGCACGATCGTACTGCGGCCCTCTTCCCGCCGCATCGGCTCCACGTCCGATTTGCGCATCAGGCATGCGGCGGACCCGCCCCGCCGGCGCTCCTCCGTCAGATCCGGCAGGGAACAGAGTGACGCCCGCCCTGGCCATGGTCACCGCACGCGGCGGCAACGCGAAGAGACGCGAGGCGATCGAAATCAGACCCGAGGTGTCAACGACTATCGTCGCAGCTATGGCGGGTCTCGCGGTGGTAGCGGATGATGTCCGTCGAGTCCCAGCGACCCACCCACTGCTCCTCAGGCGCTCTGAGGGGTGCCAGCGCCTGTTTCCAGGATCGGCCTCTGGCATCCTGGTCTCGCAGCATCGCCCTCAGCGCCTCACGGATCAGTTCGCTGCGTGAACGACCCTGAGCCTTGGCAACTCGATCGACCTTCTTCAGAAACTCGTCAGGCAGCGAAATCATGACCTTGGCCATCGCCTTCCTCCCGAGGCCCCACCGCTGTCGCCCTCCGAACCTCCGGGAATACTTCTTGTTGCCTTCGACGCTGACCATAAACATATGGCCGCACCTGCGCGAGGAGATCGCGTCACCCGGCGATGGTCTGGATGGCCCGCCGCAGCTCCGCCTCCGCCGCGGCGACCGCGCGGCGGCGATCCGCGAGCCAGCCCTCCTCATCCCTCAGGCGCTCCGCGGCCAGATCCAGCACACGGCGCACCTCGTCCGGATGCTGGCTCCCTTCCGTCACGCGGGTGCGCACGAACTCCTCCGCGTCCAGGTGCCGGCGCAGCGTGGTCGTGTCCATGGGCGGGATCTGCACGTCCACCTGGTGCGCCGCTTCTTCCAGGATCGCCGCGTCCACCTGATCGGGGCGGAGGCTCCGCTGCGCGGCCAGGCGCACCAGGCGCGCCACCACCCGATGCGCGCCGCGGAAGGGGAGATTGCCTTCCCGGGCCAGCACGTCGGCCAGGTGGCTGGCCGTGCTCCACCCTTCGCGCAACCGCGCGCGCATTGCGTCGGGATACACCACGAGCGTGCGCAGCACGTCCCCGAAGAGGTCGAGCATGTGTGCCGCCTGCGTGGAGGCCTG
>JACQTN010000124.1 GCA_016210785.1 Armatimonadota bacterium | reverse complement strand
CGCGGGCACGATCCGCGTCAGGGCGCGGGGCAGCCATGGCGGCCACAACGGCATCCGGTCGATCATCGAGGAACTGGGCAGCGGCGAGTTCGCGCGGGTGAAGATCGGCATCGGCCGTCCCCCGGAGGGCGTGGACCCCGCGGAGTACGTGCTCAGCCGGTTCGCCGGCGAGGAGCGCGCGCTGGTGGATGAGGCAGTGGTGCGGACCGCGGATGCGGTGGAGGACATCCTCGGGCGAGGGGTGGACGCGGCCATGAACCGGTATAACCGGCGCCCGGCGAAGTCCGGGTCGGAGGTCCCCCTGGCGGAGAGCCGCCGCGCGGGGGGCAGGGGTCTGCCCGGGAAAAGCGGTCAGCCCGGGCCCTGACTCCCCCCTCACCCCACCCTCTCCCGCGGGGAGAGGGGTAAGACGTATCCAAGGAGTGAACGGGATGGCGACCGACAAGACTCGCGTGCCCCCGGGCCAGTCCGTCACGGACAAGTGGCCGGTGCTGCACTACGCCTCCGTCCCCCGGTTCGATCCGGCACGGTGGAACTTCCGCATCTTCGGCCTCGTGGAGCAACCCGCCCCGCTCACCTACGACCAGTTCATGGCGTTGCCGCAGTCGAAGATCACCTGCGACATCCACTGCGTCACCGCGTGGTCGCGCCTGGGCGTGACCTTCGAGGGCGTGCTGGCGAAGGACGTGCTGGGCCTGGCGCGCGTGCGGCCGGAGGCGAGGTTCGCCACGGTGCACGCGGAGCAGGGGTATGCCGCGAACCTTTCGCTGGAGTACCTGCTGGCCGACGACGCCATCTTCGCCCACAAGGCCGACGGGCAGAACCTCACCCCGGAGCACGGCTGGCCGCTGCGCCTGGTGGTGCCGCGCCTGTACTTCTGGAAGAGTGCCAAGTGGGCGCGCGGCGTGGAGCTGATCGCCGAAGACCGGCCGGGCTTCTGGGAGCAGCGCGGGTATCACATGAAGGGCGATCCGTGGAAGGAGGAGCGCTACGGCGATCCCTGGTGAGGGGAAGGCAGGGTTGGGACGCTTCCAGCGGATCTGGTCCGCGCGCGTGGTCCGCTCCACCGCCTTATCGCCGCTCCGCCACCGGAACTACCGGCTGCTGTGGACCGGGCTCGCGGTCTCGCAGCTGGGAGGGTGGATGCAGTTTACCGCCCTCGGCTACCTGATGCTCCAGCTCACTGACTCGCCCTTCTACCTGGGACTTCTCGGGCTGTTCCAGGCGGTGCCGCGGCTGTCCCTGGCGTTCCTGGGAGGCGTGCTGGCCGACCGGGTGGACCGCCGGCGCCTCCTCATGATCACCAACGCCCTGCCCATGGCGTCCGCGGTCATCCTGGGCATCCTCACCGCGACCCGGCACATCACGCCGTGGTGGCTCCTCATCATCGCGGCGATCAACTCCGCGGTCAACTCCTTCGACATGCCGGCCCGCCAGTCGCTGGTGCCGCTGCTGGTGGGCGACCGCGACCTGCTGCAGGCCATCAGCCTCAACTCCATCGCCTTCAACGGCTCGGGTGTGATCGGGCCCTCCCTGGGCGGGCTGGCCATCAGCCTGGTGGGGACGGCGGGGTGCTTCTTCGCCAACGCCGCCACCTACCTGGCCGTGCTCCACGCGCTGCGCCGCATGGACCCGCTGCCACAGGTGGAGAAGGTGCAGACGCCGGTGCTCCAGGATGTCCGCGAGGGGCTGGGGCTGCTGCTGGGCAACCGCCTGGTGCTGGCGCTACTGGGCATCGTGGCGGCGCAGAACTTCTTCGGCCGTCCCTACGTGCGGCTCATGCCGGCCATCGCCCGCGACGTGCTGCACGTGGGGCCGGGCGGGCTCGGCGTCCTGCTGTCGGTGCCAGGCATCGGGACCATTCTCGGCTTCCTGTTCTTGAGCTACGCGGCCCGCTCCGGCGCCCAGCGGCGGTTCCTGGTGACGACCTCCGCCGCCTACGGGCTCAGCGTGGTGCTGTTCGCCCTCACCCCGCGCTTCTGGCTGGCGCTCCCGGCGCTGGTGCTCGTCGGCGCCCTCCAGTCCACCTCCCAGTCCACCGCCAACACCCTGCTGCAGTTGAGCGTGCCGGACCAGGCGCGGGGCCGCGTGATGGGGTTATACGGCATGATGACCTTCGGCATGACGACGCTGGGCACGCTGCCGGTGGGCGCGGCGGCGGAGGCGATCGGGGTGAGCCGCGCGGTGGCGGCCAGCGGGGTGCTGGCGACGCTGGTGGTGGTGACGATCGCGATGGTGGTGCCGCAGTTCCGGGAAGGGGCCCTGACTCGGTCCCTGCCGCGGCGGACAGTCGAGTTGTAGCGGGAACCTCTACCGCGCGGTGCCCGCGCTACGGCGGTGCGGGAACCTCCAGATCCTTGCAGATCTTCCTGGCCAAGACGTCGAGGATCTCGTTGTGTCTCGGAACCGTCGACACTTTTCGTGTCGCGGGGTTGAGATACACGCTGTGCTTCCGACCCTCTCGCAAGAACACGCAACCATGTGCCTCAAGGTGACGGAGCAACTCCCGCCGCTTCATCAAATGTGGACTTTGATAGACTCCCGGATGACCTCCCTGCCCGCCAACTCCCTCTCGATGAGCTCCCGGTTGGACAACAAGACCAGTTCTATCGCTTCTCGCAGATTCTCACGAGTTTCCTCGAGGGTCCTGCCCTGGGTATTTGCCCCGGGCAGTTCCTCGACGTATCCCACGTACCAGTCCCCCACCTTCTGGAAAATTGCGGTGAACATGGTCTCCATTGCCGGCCTCCCGATTTGACTCCATCCGTATTCTATCCCGAGACCCGCCCGAAGGCTAGCGTGGCGTTGATTCCCCCGAACCCAAACGAGTTGCTGAGGATGTAGTCCACGCGCTGCGCGCGTCCCGTGTGGGGGATGTAGTCTAGATCGCACTCGGGGTCGGGTGTGTCCAGGTTGATGGTCGGGGGCAGGTAGCCGTGCCGCAGCGCCAGCATGCAGATCGCCGCCTCGATGGCGCCCGTCGCGCCCAGCGCGTGCCCGTGCATCGCCTTCGTCCCGCTCACCGGCACCCGGTAGGCGTGATCCCCCAGCACCATTTTGATCGCTCTCGTCTCTACGGTGTCGTTGAGGGGCGTGCTGCTGGCGTGCGCGTTGACGTACCCGATGGCCCCCGGCGCGAGCCCTGCCTCCTCCAGCGCCAGGCGCATGGCCCGCGCCTGCTGCGCGCCCGAGGGCAGCGGTGCGGTCATGTGGTGGGCGTCATTCGTGGACCCATACCCCAGGATCTCGCCGTACACCGGCGCACCCCGCCGCCGGGCACGCTCCATGTCCTCCAGGATCAGAATCGCCGCGCCCTCCCCCATGACGAAGCCGTCCCGGTCCCGGTCGAAGGGCCGGCACGCGCGGGCGGGCTCGTCGTTGCGGGTGGACATGGCCCGCAGCAACGCGAAGGATCCGAAGATCAGCGGCGCCAGCGGGCACTCCACGCCGCCGGCCAGCATCACGTCGGCGTGGCCGTCCCTGACCAGGCGGAACGCCTCCCCGATGGCGATGGCGCCCGAGGTGCAGGAGTCGGAGTTGGCGCTGGTGGGCCCGGTGATCCCCAGGTCGATGGCGACGTTGCAGGAGGCGGATCCGCTGAAGACCGCCATGGCCAGGGAGGGCGCGACGCGCCGGATGCCGTCGCGCAGGTAGATCTGATGCTGCTCCTCCGCGAAGGCCGCCCCGCCCAGCGCGGCGCCGATGAAGCAGCCCACCCGCTCTCGCTCCATCTCCTCCAGCGACAGCCGCGCGTCCTCCGCGGCCTGGCGGGCGGCCACCACCGCGAACTGGGCGAACCGGTCCAGCCGCCGGGCGCGCTTCGCGTCCAGGTACGCCAGCGGATCGAAGTCGCGCACCTCTGCGGCGATCTGGCAGTTGAAGGGTGCGGGATCGAACCGGGTGATGCGGTCGATGGCCGAGGCGGCGCGGCGGATGCCGGCGTACAGTCCCTGGCCGCCGTGGCCGATGGGGGTGATGGCGCCGATGCCGGTGACGGCGACTCTGCGTCCAGACATGAGGGGTCCTCCTGCCATCTGCGTCTCCCCTCTCACTCCAGCCCTCTCCCCGGCCGAGAGAGGGGGTCCTCCGCCGTGGCCTCGGCCAGCTCCTTGATCCGTCGCAGGGTCTTGCCCGCGATGTTCCGCACGAACATCTCGCCGATCACGATGTCTGCGAACCACCGCAGCGGGCGCGGCCACGCCAGTTCGTGCGTGATGGAGACCTCGATCTCGCCGCCGGCGCGCGGCTGCAGACGCCACTCCACCTGCATGCCCTTCGTCACACCCCGGACATGGGCAAACCGGATGACGCCGTCGGCGGGCCGCACCTCCTGGACCGCCCGCCACTTCACGGGGAAGCCGTCCCGGTGCGCTGCCATCTCGACCGTCTTGCGGTTTCCGTCCCGCGCCAGCACGCGCACCCACCGGTAGTGGGGAAGCAGTTCCGGCCAGCGTTCCACCTCGGCCGCGAGCTGGAAGATGCGGCCGGCCGGCGCGCGGATCGTGATGGCGTTGCGGGTCAGCATCGGGGGGCTCCAGCGTGCGAGGTGTGCGGGACGCGGGGTCCCGGTTTCCCCGAGTCTTCGCCATCAATACCGCCGATCAGACCCAGCAGCGCCGTCGCCAGCGGCCGCGACCCGCCCAGCATCGGGACCAGAATGCCGCGGGCTGCCCCGTGCAGGGCCAGCGCGCGCACCGCGGACGCCCCGGCGTGCGCGGCGGCCAGCGAGATGCGCCACCGGGCATAGGCGCTCAGGTCGTCCGGCGTCCCGCGCCCCAGGCTCGCCGCGATCGCCTCCGCGGCCCGTGCCGCGCTCAGCAGCGCCAGCGACACGCCCTGGCCGGTCAGCGGCTCGAGAAACCCCGCGGCGTCGCCCACCAGGGCCGCGCGCGGGGCTGCCGGCATGCGGCGGTACGGCCGCAGCGGACCGGTGGCCCGCAGCGCACCCGGGACGCGGGCCCGTTCCAGGCGGGGCGCCAGGCCGGGGAGCCGCCGCACGCCGGTCCAGAACGCGCGGTCCGGTCCCTGCGCCCGCAGCGCCGCCGCGGGAAGCGCCATCGTGATGTTGGCGGCGCCATCGAGCGGAGAGACACCGCAGTAGACGCCGTCGCCCAGGTGCATCTCTTCCAGATCTCCGGCGCCGTCGACGCCCTCAAAGTAGCCGCCGATGGAAAACCGTGGTGAAACGTGCGTGGGTGCCGACCGACCCGCCAACCCGAGCCAGTGCGCGCATCGCCCATGGAACCCGTCCGCGCCCACCAGGATGTCAGCCCGCAGCGTCACGCCGCGCCCGCGCCACGCGGCGCGTACGGTCCATCCAGATCCTTCCCGCTCCACGGCGCCGACCACGTGCTCCTCCAGCAGGATCGCTCCCGCCCCCGCGGCCGCCCGCACCAGCAGCGCGTCCAGGTGCGCGCGCTCGATCGCCATGCCCGGCGTGCCTGGGAAGGACACCTCCGCGGACCGGCCTTTCGGCGTCACGATGTGCAGGCCGCGCAGCACGCGCCCCCCGCAGGTTCGCAGCGTGTCGTGCAGGCCCAGCCGCTGCAGGGCGGCGGCAGCCCGCGGATTGAGATAGTCTCCGCACGGCTTGGGGCGCGGGAAGCGTGCGCGGTCCACCAGCACCACCCCCACGCCGCGCCTGGCCAGGTCGAGTGCGGTCGCGCTCCCCGCGGGACCCGCGCCGATGACCAGGACGTCCGCGATCACGATCGCCACTCCTCCATCGTCACGGCCGCGTCGCCTCTACCGTCATGAGCGTCCGGCCTTCTCTGTGGCGAATGCCGGCCTCCCCCGCTTGCCTCCGTACGCGTCCCATCCCCATCGACCGGGGCCGGACCCCGCACCAGCGCCATGCGGAACAGCGGGTGGGCATGGACGCGCAGCCCGGGGATGCCGGCGTCCGCCGCCAGCGCGCGCGCCTCATCCAGCGTGTAGCTGCGCATGATCGAGATGGGACCGTCGTTGCGGGTGAGGCGGTTGCGGAAGACGGTGCGGGCCAGGGCCAGGCTGCCCGCATACGCGCTCCAGCAGCGGCGCAGATCGTTGACGATGAACCCGGTGCGGCTCAGCCGGTGCAGGACGTGGAGGATGCGAAGGCTGTCCTCCCACGAGAAGTGGTGGAGGGTCAGCCCGAGGTGGCAGACGTCGAAGGCGCGGTCGGCAAAGGGAAGCGCGAACGCGTCCGCCCGCAGCACGGCGATCTCGGGGATGTCCCGCGTCCACCGGTGCGCCACCGCCACCACGGGCGGGCTGATGTCCACGCCGGTGACGTGCACGCGGATCCCGCGGCGCCGGGCCCACGCCACGATGAGCCGGGGGACGTCCGCGCCGCCGGTGGCCACGTCCAGGATGCGCACGGTCTGGCCGCCCGGGGCGCGTGCCAGCAGCCGGCGCAGGTGGGCCAGCACGAGCCGGTGGCCGCCCAGGTACCGGTTGACCCACTCCAGCTCGCGCAGGCACCCCTCCATCTCCTCCAGGGAGTGGTCGCGGAGGTCCATCAGCTCTATGGCTTCGATGCGGTCCGGGGCCGGCATCATCTTTCTCCCATAATAACGCACCCGATCGCAGGAGACCTTCGCCGTGACACGGACGTGACGCGGGGGAAGGAAGGCACGCCGCCGACACGAAAGTGACAGGGCGGTTGGATCGGAGGACCCCATGCGCATCGTCCCGCTGCTCCCCGGCGCCACCGAGATCGCCTTTGCCCCCGGCCCGGGAGCGCATCTCGCACGCGTTCCCCGGCGATGAACACGGCGGACCGGCTGGTCGGCAGTCTTTCCCGCCGCGTCTATTACGGGTACGTGGTCCTGGCCCTGGCCTTCTTCAGCCAGGGAGTGGGACAGGGGATCGCGCTCTCCTTTTCCATCTTCTTCGTGGCCATCCTGGGGGAGTTCGGGTACGGCCGGGGCGCCACCGCGGGCATCTTCTCGGTCAGCATGCTGCTCAGCGGCCTGAGCGCCCCGCTGGCCGGCTATCTCCTCGACCACATCGGCGCCCGCCGGCTGGTGGTGGGTAGTATGGCCTGCATCATCCTGGGGACCTTTCTGAGCTCGCGTGCGCCCTCCCTGGGGTGGCTCTACCTCACCTACGGCGTCCTCACGGCGATGGGCATCACCGGCACGGGCTGGATCGTGCAGGGCGCCGTGGTGACGCGCTGGTTCTTTCGCACCCGCGGCACCATGACCGGCCTGGCCTTCTCGGGCATGGGCATGGGCGTGCTGATCGTGGCGCCGCTGGCCCAGCGGTTCATCGATCTCTTCGGCTGGCGCAGCGCGCTGTTGATCCTCGGCCTCGTCACGGGAGGTCTCGGGCTGCTGTTGAACCTGCTGCTCCTGCGCGATCGCCCGCAGGACCTGGGACTGCAGCCAGACAACCGCGCACCGGCGCCGCACGTTCGGGCCGAGCCTCCCGACATGCCGACCCTGCGGTCGGCGCTCTCCGTGCCCACCTTCTGGTATTACTTCCTGGCGATGCTGATGATCGCCGTAGGCATGTACACCGCGGCCGGTCACCAGGTGGCTCACCTGGTCGACGCGGGATACAGCCGGGTCTTCGCGTCTTCGGTGGTCGCCGGCATCGGTGTGGCGAGCGCGGTGGGACGCTTCGCCTCCGGATTTGCCGCGGATCGCATCGGGTACGTGGTGACCGCCACCCTGAGCCTGATCCTCAGCGCCAGCGGGCTTGCCGCGCTGGCCATGATCCAAGACACGTCGCAGCAGTGGCTTGTCTACCTGTACGCGGGGACCTATGGCCTGACGTTTGGCGCGCGCGCGCCCATCTTCGCCTCCCTGGCCGCGGAGAGCTTCAGGGGACCGCGCTTCGGCACGATCTGGGGTATCCTGGGGCTGGGACACGGGCTCGGCAGCGCGCTGGGTCCCTGGCTGGCCGGGGTGGTGTTCGACCTGACGCGCACGTACCGGGGGACGTTCCTGGCCAGCATCGCGTGTCTGATGGTCGCCAACGTGCTGCTGGTGCTGGCGGCACGCGGGAGCCCGGGCGGGACGGCGGCAAAGGCGGAGCTGCTCCCCGAGTGACCCGATGGAGGTGAGCGCCGGTGGTTGAACGGATGCCTGGCGCGCAGGACGCGCCGGAGGTGGTCACGCTCGGCGAGGCGATGCTGCGCCTGTCGCCGGAAGGCGGCCGCCCCCTGGAGCAGGCGGAGCGGCTGGCTGTCTACGCGGCCGGCGCGGAAGCCAATGTGGCCGTGGCACTGGCGCGGCTGGGAGTGCGCGTGGGGTGGGTCTCGCGGCTGGTGGACAACGCCCTGGGCCGGAAGATCGCGGGCGAGTTGCGCCGGCACGGCGTGGACGTCTCCCGCGTGGTGTGGACGCCCGAGGGGCGGGTCGGCGTCTACTTCGTGGAGCTGGCCGTGCCGCCGCGCGAGAGCTACATCATCTACGACCGCAGGGGGAGCGCCATCACGCAGATCGCCGCGGAGGAAGTGGATTGGGGCTACGTGCGTCGCGCGGCGCTGCTGCATACCACGGGGATCACGCTGGCGCTGGGCGAACCCTGCCGGCGCCTGGTGGCGCGCGCCGTGGAGGAGGTGAAGCAGGCCGGCGGGCAGGTGGCCCTGGACGTGAACTACCGGGCGCGCCTGTGGAGCCCTGAGGAGGCGCGCCGGGCGCTGGACGCGGTGCTGCCTGAAGTGGACGTCCTGCAGTGCGCGGAGGAGGATGCGCGGCAGGTCCTGGGGCTCGCGGGTGACCCGGAGCAGATGGTGGAGGCGGCACGCAGTCGCTACGGGTGCGCGGTGGTGGCGCTGACGCTGGGGGCAAAGGGCGCGGTGGCGTCTGACGGCCAGGTGCGGACGCATCCCGCGCTCGGCGGCCAGGTGGTCGATCCGGTGGGGCGCGGCGATGCGTTCGCGGCGGGCTTCCTCTTCGGATATCTGGAGGGCGACATCGATCGCGCGCTGGCGTACGGCACGGCCCTGGCCGCCTTCAAGCAGACCTACCACGGGGACTTCCTCTGGGCGACGCACGAGGATCTGCGGCGCGCGCTGGGCGGACCGCCGGGCGACATCAGGCGCTAGCCTGTAAGGTTGGATGAAGTTGGCTTTGCGCCACTTCATCCTTCACCAAGTTTCCGACCGGGGGAGGCCCTTGGCACGTTCGACATTGTGCGCCGTGCGCCATGCTACCGCGCTCGCCGGACTCACGGCGCCCACGAACGGCACGTTCGACTCAGTGCAAGGCGGTCCTGTTCTACCGCGCTTACCAACGCCGCGGCGCACCCGCGATGGTGCGGGTACCGACGTACCAGTGATGCTCGGGCTCGGCGAAGCCGGCCCTGCGCAAGAACGAGGCGTGGATTTCCGAGACGCGTTCGTAGCCCATAAAGATGGG